>DATLUW010000755.1:0-4261 GCA_035577825.1 Actinomycetota bacterium
GGTTCGCGGAAAACCTTGCGGGGATCAGGCCTGGGACTCCCCGCCTCCCGGTTCGCCCGTCGGCTCGTCGTCCTCGGCGAGCATCGCGTACAGGCGCTTGCGGGCGTCGGTGAGGATGGCGGTCGCCCGCGCGACCTCGTCGGGGCTCCCGGACTGCGCGACCTGCATGACCGCCGAGACCAGCCCGAAACCCGCCTTGCGCAGGTCGACGAACGGGCCGGACTCGCCGCCGACCTCCCATGGCGCGGCCTGGTCGGCGCCTCGACGCTCGACCTCCGCCGTGCCCTCGTCGGTCAGCCGGAACACCCGCCGGCCGTCCGCCTCATCGCCGTGCACGAGACCCTCGTCCTCGAGCTGCTGCAACGTCGGATAGACCGAACCCGGGCTCGGCCGCCACACGCCGCCGGACCGCGACGAGAGCTCCTGGATGATCTGGTAGCCGTGCATCGGCTGCTCCGCGAGCAGCACGAGGATCGCCGAGCGAACGTCGCCGCGGCCGACCTTCGGTCCCCGGCCGAAGAACGCGTTCCCCGGCCCGCCGAACATGCCCGGGCCCCACGGCCCGAACCCCGGCCCGAACCGCGCGCCTCCGTGCCCGTGGCCGTGGTGCCGCGCGAACGCCTCCTCGTGGTGGTGCCCGCCGTGGTGCAGTCCCCCGTGGCGGTGGGGCGGCTCGAATCCGCCGTCGAACGTTGTCTCCCGGTCCATGGTTCCTCCTCGTGAACGAGACCGATCGCCGATGACTCACGATATATCGCGAGCCATCGGATCGTCAAGGCTCGTTCTCGGGAACCGTGCCTGGGCCGGATGGGCGCGGCGGCCGGGGGCCCGTGTACCCCTCCCAGGGGTCGTAGTCGACCTCGAGCGCCTCCTGTGCGGGGCGGTCGGCCTCGGGGACGTGCTCGAGGTTCACGCGGATGCGCCACCAGACGGTCGAGCGGCCGCGCATCATGTCGACGAGGACGTCGGTCGGCTGCAGCGCGGCCGAGGCGGCCGGGTGCTTCGCCTTCCACCGTTCGAGGCCCTCGAGCGCCTCCGGCTGCTTCTCGGCCCGGGCGATCTCGATGAGCGGCTTGGTTGTGCGGCGCCGCCCGGTCGGGCCGGCCGACTTGCCGGGCGCGGGGGGCGGCACGACGCCCTCCTTCGGCGGTTCGTCGTCGCCGCCGGCCTTCCGCTTCGAGGGCTGGACGCGTCGGGGTTCGCCCTGGGCCTTGGCGTACTGCGGGGGCCACGGCGCGTCGCCGAACCCGGCCGCCTCGTGCTGCTCGGACAGGTCGAGCAGCCCGCCGAGCGAGCCGGCGGCCGTGTCGATCCCCTCGGACGGGTCGCCCGCCGTCGCCCACCGCTCCGGCATCGTCGCCACGGTGAACGCGGCCGGGTCGCATCCCTGGACCTCGTTCCACGCGAGCGGCGCCGAGACGCGCGCGTCCGGCGTGGGTCGAACCGAGTACTGCGACGCGACCGTGCGGTCCTTCGCGTTCTGGTTGTAGTCGAGGAACACGCCGTGGCGCTCCTCCTTCCACCACTTGCTGGTGGCCAGGTCGGGGACGCGGCGCTCGACCTCTCGAGCAAGCGCCAGCGCCGCGCGGCGGACCTCCGGGAACGTCCAGCGCCGTTCGACCCGGGCGTAGACGTGGAACCCCTTCGATCCGGACGTCTTCGGCCAGCCGGTCAGGCCGAAGTCCTCCATCACCTCGCGGACCGAGAGCGCGACGTCGACGATCTGCGGCCACTCGACGCCCGGCATCGGGTCGAGGTCGACGCGCAGCTCGTCCGGGTGGTCGAGGTCGTCCGCGCGGACGGGGTGCGGGTTCAGGTCGATGCACCCGAGGTTCACCACCCACGCGAGCTGGGCGGCGTTCGACACGACCACCTCGCTCGCGGTCCGGCCCGAAGGGAACTTCAGCTCGACGGTCTCGATCCACGGCGGGCGCGACTCGGGCGCCCGCTTCTGGAAGAAGAACTCGCCCTCCGCGCCGTTCACGTACCGCTTCATGGCCATCGGCCGCCGCGCGACGCCGCGCAGCGCCCCGTTGGCGACCGCCAGGTAGTACTCGACGAGCTGCAGCTTCGTGATCCCGGCCTGCGGGAAGAACACCTTGTCCGGGTTCGAGATCTTCACCTCGATCCCGTCGAGGTCGAGGAACTCCTCCTTCCGCGCCACCCGCCAACCCTACCGGCGAGCGGGATGCGAGACGCCGCGAAGAGTGGCACGGTCGTCACGGCGGGCGGGACCTTGCGCGCAGATCGCTCCGATAGGATCGGAGCCGGACGGCACACAGCAGGGGAGGAACGACATGGACGACCTGCCGGACGAGGTCGAGGCGCTCAGGCGGGTTCGGTTCTTCGAGGACCTGACGCCCGAGGACCTCGACCGGATCGCCGGGATCGGGCAGAAGCGTTCGTTCGCGGCGGGCGAGCACATCGTCAGCAAGGACGACGACACCGGCGGGCTCTACATCCTGCTCTCCGGGACCGCCACGGTGGAGGCGGGCGGCACGAGCCACACGCTGCGGCCCGGCGACTTCACCGGCGAGATGGGCCTGCTCGCGAAGAAGCCGCGCTCGGCGAACGTCGTCGCCGCCGAGCCGGTCGAGGCCATGGTGATCGAGACCATGTACTTCAAGCCGTTCCTCATCAAGAACCCGAGCGTCGCCGTGCACCTGCTCGAGGTCGTGGCCGAACGCCTCCGGGAGGTCCAGGAGCGCGTGGAGCGGGGCTCGTGACCGAGGCGACCGCCACCGCCCCCGCGTACACGGGGACCGAGATGATGATCGTCGCGTCCGCCCGCCTGCTGGCCGGCGAGCGCGTCTGCTTCGTGGGCGTCGGCCCGCCGAACATCGCCTGCAACCTCGCCAAGCGAACCGTGTCCCCCGCGCTGCAGCTTGTGTACGAGGCGGGGGTGTACGGCGCCGAGCCCGCCCGGCTGCCGCTTTCGATCGGCGACCCCACCCTCGCGACCGGCGCCGTGGCCATCACCAGCATGTTCGAGCTGTTCGCGTTCTACCTGCAGCGGGGGCTGGTCGACGTCGGGTTTCTCGGCGCGTCGCAGATCGACCGCTTCGGGAACATCAACACGACCGTGATCGGCGACTACGCGAACCCCAAGGTTCGGCTGCCCGGCTCGGGCGGCGCGTGCGAGATCGCGATCAACGCGAAGAAGGTGTTCGTGATCATGCCGCAGTCGAAGCGGTCGTTCGTCGAGCGCATCGACTTCACGACGAGCCCGGGGTTCCTCGACGGGCGGCGGCCGAAGGCGTGGCTCGGGGCGGGGCCCTCGGCGGTCGTCACCGGGCTCGGGACGTACCGGTTCGCGGACGGGGAGATGGTGCTCGCGACGACCCATCCGGGCGTCACGGTCGACCAGGTCCGCGAGGCGACGTCGTGGGACCTCCGGGTGGCGGACGACGTGACGGACACGCCGGCGCCGAGCGACGACGAGCTTCGCCTGATCCGGGACGAGCTCGACCCGGACGGCGCCTACACGCGGTAGGCGCGATCCGGGCCGATTCCCGCTCGGTGCGGACGTGCGGCCTCAGCCGGTCACGCCCGCGGAGATCAATAGCGGCGCGTCCCCCAGAACCGGCCTCGGCCGAGGAGCGCCAGCAGCCCGATGATGGCCAGCACCACGATCACGATCGTCAGCAGCATGCCGACTCCCTTCCTTGGTTCGTCTTCGTTGCGGGCGCTTCCGCCCTGTTCGATGAGTACCCGGTTGCTGCGAGAGGAAACGGTTTGCACCGTGCGCCGCAAGGGAAGCGAGGCGCCCCGGTGGAATTCCGGCTTGCCGGGTCCGCTAGAATCGCGCGACCGGCCCGGCGGGCCGTCGCACCGAGCGCATCCGAGGAGGTCAGGTGGGCAGTCGAGAGGTCACCCAGCAGCTCGGCAAGGTTCCGCTGTTCTCGGAGTTGACCCGCCGGGAGCTCGACGCGATCGTTCGCGCCGGCAAGGAGGTCGAGCACCGCGAAGGGCACGTGATCGCCCGGGAGGGCGACCGGGGCGTCGGGTTCTTCCTGGTGCTCGAGGGCGAGGCGCGCGTGAGCCGCGGCGGGAAGGGTCTGGCGAAGATCGGGCCCGGCGACTTCTTCGGGGAGATTTCGCTCCTCGACCGGGGGCCGCGCACCGCGACCGTCACCGCGAGCACGCGGATCAAGCTGTTCGGGGTGACCGCGTGGGTGTTCCGGGGGCTCCTCGTCGAGTACCCGTCGATCGCGATGAAGCTCCTCGAGGTCGTGGCGGCGCGCCTGCGCCAGGCGACCAA
>DATLUW010000756.1:0-2382 GCA_035577825.1 Actinomycetota bacterium
CCTGCGCGAGCGCCTCGATCGACGCCGTGCCCGCAAGGCTGATCGGGCCGTCGTCGAAGTGGCTGACGTCGGTCTCCCTCGCGACGGTGACCGGGCGGCCGAGGTGCCGGGTGAGCCGTCCGGCGATTCCAGGCGAGTCGACAGGTTCAGCGGTTCCATCGGGGAAAGTGACGACGACGCGGCCGTCGCGTTCACTCGCGCGGAGCTCGAGCAGCCCGGGAACCGCGGCGAACCGGCGGGTGTTCTTGCCGCTGCCGATCTTGCCCTCGGCCGTTCGAACCGACCACGCCCGGTCGCCCACGCATCCGCGCTCGTCGAGGTCGAGGTGGTCGCGCACCTCCCCCAGCAGCGACTTCACGGGGAACCGCCGGAGCGACACGACGCGGATCGGGTTCGAGCTCATCGGGAGCCCATTGCAGCACGGCGGGCGGGTCGTCGCAGCACGTCGTTCGCCGGGACCCCGGTACGCTGTGTGGATGGTGATCGCCGAGGGAACCGCGGCTCCACCGATCCCCGGGCTCGACCTCGCGGCCGGGCACCGGGCGCTGTTCTTCTACAAGGTCACGTGCCCCGTCTGCCAGATGGTCGGGCCGATCGCCAAGCGGCTCGAAACGGCCTACCCGGGGACGTTCTCGGGCGTCGGGCAGGACCCCGAGCCGAAGCTCGAGGCGTTCGCCGGCGAGTACGGATGGTCGTTCGCCTCGTCGCCCGACCTCCCGCCGTACGACGTGTCGAACGCCTACGGCATCGAGGTGGTGCCGACCGTGGTCGTGGTCGACGAGGGCGTCGTGACCGACGTGGTCGAATCGTGGGACCGCGACCGGTACGCGGAGCTTTCCTCTCGTCTGGCTGCACTCAGCGGCCGCGAGGCGGTCACCGTCTCGGCCGAAGGCGACGGCCTCCCGTCGTTCCGCCCCGGCTGAGGCTCCCGCAACGCGCGCTAGGTTGGCGCGCTCCCGGCCGGGCACGAGGCGACGTGGAGGTACTGCTTGCACTCCGCTTCGGTGAAACCGCGGGTCAGGCGGGATTCCGCGACGCGTACCAGCTGATCGACGGGCAGCACGTACACCCGCAGCGTCCCGTCCCGACTCGTGGTGGCCAGCCTGGTTCCGTCGGGACTGAACGCGACGCCCGTCAGCGAGTCGGTGTGGCCGGTGAGCGTCAGCAGCTCCTCACCGGTCGCCGCGTCCCAGATCCGTGCGGTCCCGTCGTCGCCGCCCGTGGCCACCTGCTTGCCATCGGGATCAAATGCCGCGGTGCCGATGGCTCCCGCTCCCGCCAGCCTGGCGATCCGCCGTCCGGACGGGACCGCCCAGATCGTGGCGCCGTCGGCGCCGGAGGTGACGAGGCGCGACCCGTCCGGGCTGAAGGCGATGGTGCCCGCCTGCCCCGTCGAAGCCTGCCGATGGAGCAGGGCCTTGCCGGTCGCAACGTCCCACAGGAAGAGCCTCGCCCGCCCGGTGATGGCCGCCAGCAGGGAACCGTCCGGACTGAACGCCGCATCGAAGAAGCTGTTGTCGGGGCCCGCCGACCCGAAGGTCCGAACCGGCCGCCCGCCCGAGGTCCACACCACGACGGATTGGCCGGCCGGTAGGGCGATCGACGAGCCGTCCTCCGAGTACGCGAGGCCGGCGAATCCGGTCGGGAGACCCGTCGGGCTCCGGACCGGGATCCCGGGACGGGCGATCTCCACATGGCCACCCACGAGCAAGACGGACCCGTCGGCAGCGAACTCGGCTTGGTACACGCCGCGGTAGCCTCCGATTCGCCGGCCGGTCGCCGCGTCCCACCGCCGTGCCCATGCATCCTGACCCGGGCCGACGCCGGTCGTGATCAGGCTCCTCCCGTCCGGGGCGTAGGCGACGCCGAACATCGGGCCCGGCTCCGCCTCACCGAACAGCTCCGCGGTCGCTGCGGGGGTCACGTCCCACACCCTGGCCGTACCGTCGCCGCCGCCCGTGACCAGCCGTGTCCCCTCGGGACTGAACGCGACGTTCGCGACGAGACCCGAGTGGCCGGCGAGCTCGAGGATCTGCTGCCCGGTCGCGGCGTCCCAGATCCGTGCGGTGCCGTCGTTGGCCCCCGTGGCGATGCGGGTGCCGTCCGCGCTCCAGTCGAGCCCGATGACGCTGCCCGTATGGCCCTGGAGGCGCTCCACCACGGTCCAGGTGCGGGTGCTCCACACACCGACCTCGTTGCCGCTCGCGCCGGCCAGCTCCCGTCCGTCCGGTGAGAACGCGACGTTGCACGTTTCGGTGGGCGTCGACAGGGTCATGAGCAGCCGTCTGGTCCGGGCGTCCCAGATCGGCACTCCGTTCGCTGCGGGGGCGGCGATGAGGCGTCCGTCCGGGCTGAACACCGGCGATTGGCACAGGCTGGCGT
>DATLUW010000757.1:0-3521 GCA_035577825.1 Actinomycetota bacterium
CACGGTGAAGTTCTTCTCCACCGACCTGGCCGGGAACGCCGAGACGGTCCAGTCGCAGCTGATCCAGATCGACACGGCCGCGCCCACCACGACGGTCACCTGCAACAGCGCGGCGTGCTCCGCCGGGTGGTACAAGGCCGCGGTGACGGTGCGCCTGTCGGCCACCGACAACCAGGGTGGCTCCGGGGTGGACAAGACGTACTTCACGACCGACGGGACCACTCCGACGACGTCGAGCACGGTGTACGCGGGGCCGTTCCCCCTCGCCGGCACGGCCACGGTGAAGTTCTTCTCCACCGACCTGGCCGGCAACGCGGAGGCGGTCGGTTCGCAGCTGATCCGCATCGACACGACGGCGCCGACGACCACGATCGACACCGGCCCCACCGGGCAGGTGTCCTCGACCGCCGCCACCTTCTCGTTTTCCTCGGAGGCCGGCGCCACGTTCTCGTGCTCCCTTGACGGTAGTGCGTTCGCCTCGTGCGCCTCACCAATGAGCTACACGGAGCTCGCCGAGGGCCTCCACACCTTCGACGTGGAGGCCACCGACGTCGCAGGCAACACCGATCCGACGCCAGCCTCCCAGTCGTGGAACGTCGACACCGGCCAGCCGGTGGCCACGATCGGAGCGCCCAAGGTCGACCAGTTCGTGACGACTGGCACACTCGCGGTGAGGTGGTCCTCAACGGACCCGTTGCCCTCGTCCGGCTCCCGGACATACGCCCTGCTGGAGCGGAACGGGCTCAATGGGTCGTTCACCGAGGTGGCGGGGGGAACAGCCAAACGGGCCACCCGAGCGCTCGGCACCACGACCTGCTGGAAGGTCACAGCGACCGATCCGGCGGGCAACGTGGGCACCTCAGCCGAGCGGTGCGCGGGCCGCCCTCTCGATGACGGGTCGGCATCGCTCACGTACTCGGGTCCCACGAACCAGTTCGCCGACGGTGCAGCGTTCCAGGGGACGACCACCCACCTCGAGGGCTCGGGGGCCCACGCGGTGCTCCAGTTCACCGGACGCAAGGTGACCGTCCTGATCCAGAAGCGGCCGAACGGCGGCAGAGCCACCATCTCCGTCGACGGGTCGGTCGTGAAGACCGTTGACACCTATGCATCGTCGGTCGTCCAGAAGAAGTTCGTGTGGACGGGGGCGGTGACCCAGGAGTTCCACACGATCCAGGTGGCCTGGACCGGGCACAAGAACAGGAAGTCGACCGGCACCGACATCGCGATCGACGGCATCGGGATCATCGGGACCCCAGCGTAGCCAGAAAGAACGTCCTGGGGTTCCCCACTTTCGTGGACGGTTGAGCGCTACGCCACCTCGTCCAGCATCCAGGTATGCCTCCGGGTGACTTTGCCCGCGGCCGGATTCCTCAGCGAAGGCACTCGAGGTGGGCTCCTGCGGTCGGAAGAGCAGGAGCGCCCCACGCTGCAACGAGCCGCTTCCGCCGCCGTCCTGAACGTACTGTTGCGTTTGGGCCGGGCTGGCGAGCAAGCGCTCTACCAAACTGAGCTACAGGCCCTCGACCCGTGGAGTCAACCAAGGGGGGTCGGCCCGATCGCTGTGTGACTTGACTGTCCGACCCTCAGCTGTGGTCGATGCTCGACAGGAGGTCGACGCCGTCGTCGTAGTCGCCGGCCGTGTCGGAGCCGTCGTCTCCGGCGACCGGGTCCTCCTCGCCGTCCTCCGCGAAGAGCATGTCGTCGCCTCCCCGGCCGTGGAGCGCGTCGCTCTCCGGACCGCCCTCGATCACGTCGGCGCCGGGGGCCTTCCTCAGGAGAACACCTACTACGACGGGAATCCCCACCGGCCCGAACGCCATCGAGCCGGGAAGTCCTCGCCGCTCGATACGGTGTCGCCGCCCACGACCTGCGCTTGCTTTGCCGACGAGCTCGCAACCGCCTGCAGGACAAGCGCCGGGGTGCGGGAACGCGAAGGTCGTCTCGCGGTTACGGGAAGACCTCGTCTCGTCACTTGCGAGCTCCTGCTTGCGCTGGAAATCGACGTCTCCGCGGCTGGCTTCGCCTGACCGAAATCACTCCCCCTGGGGATCCTCGTGTGCCCGAGTCGAACGGCGGCCTCAGGCCATTGGCCAGGGGCGTGTTATTCGGCGGTGCGGATGCATGACGCGTCAGTCGACCGGCTCCTTCGGCTGCATGATCGCCAGCATGTTGCCGTCGGTGTCTCTGAACCAGGCGGCCTTGAGCGCGCCGCTATCGAATATGCCATCCACGGTCCTGAGCGTCGGCGTGTCGTATTCCTCGAACATCACGCCTCGGGCGCTGAGGTCCCCCACCTCGCTCACGATGTCGTCGACGACGAAGGCCATTTGGGTGTGCGATCCGGACGGCGTTCCGGCGGACTTCGACAGAACGAACGTGGTGCCCTCGCCGCACTCGTAGAAGATCCCCATGGGCAGCTCGGTGCGGGGCGGGATCCCCAGGATGCGTTCGTAGAACCCACGCGCCCGGGCGAGGTCGGAGACCGGGAGGGTCGTGTGGACTCGACTGTTCATCAGCATCGACGTCCTCCGTTTCATGCGTGCCGGTCGGCGGCGGAAGGGTCCTCCCGCTCGATGATGGATTCGGGGGGCTGCGGTGCGGTGATCGGGTCGGCGTGACGATGGGCGATCCTCCACTCGCCGCCTTCACGCCGAAAAACGGTGGTCGCCCGGAGCGCCATGGACACCACGTGGTCGACGCCGCCGACCCTTCCCCGCCACCGCTCGAACTCGACGATGTACGCCAGGTCCTGCGTCGCGTACTCGGAGATGCGTTCGAAGCGGATGGGCCCCCCGTCCCGGAGCTGGGCGACGGCACGCTCCAAGGTCGCCTCCAGCTGGCTCCATCCGCGAGCGGGCGGGCCGAGCGGGTTGGCGAGCGTGACGTCGTCGCGGCGCGAGAAGAGCTGCTTCTTGGGCTCGGGATCGCCGCGCACGAGGGCGTCCAGCGCCCGGTGGTCGTTGTCGATGGCCAGAACGAGATCAGGAGCCAGCATGGAGCCTCCTCCGTTCCGATGGATGTGGGGTGCCTTCCCCACCGGCGACCGGTCGCCGCGACACCTCGTCGACCGGCGGGGCGGGAGGGTCGGATCGACGGGGAGGTAGTCCCCGTACCGATGGACGATCTTCCACTCGCCGTGCTCGCGGCGGTATACGTACGTCACGCGGAGGACGTTCGGCTCGGCGGGGCGGCCATGGAACGACCCGGCGGAGGGCTGGTAGCCGACCGTGGAAGCCAGGTCGCCGTTTCCGCATCGACCTGGAGGGAGATCGTCGCGTCCAGGAAGGCGTCGAGCTCGCTCCTTCCGCTCCCCTGGGAGCCGTCCCCGTCCGATGGAACCATCGGTTCGACGTACGGCGCCCGCCATTCCGGTGCCTCGAAGGGCGCCGCGAAGTAGGTCCTGCCCCGGAAGACCTTCCCGTCCCTGAGCTCCAGGATCGCCACCACATGGTAGGTGGCACCGCCCGGGTAGGTCCCTACGGCCTCGACGGTGAACGTGTCGCCCCCGCCCACGATCC
>DATLUW010000758.1:0-3294 GCA_035577825.1 Actinomycetota bacterium
CACGGTGAAGTTCTTCTCCACCGACCTGGCCGGGAACGCCGAGACGGTCCAGTCGCAGCTGATCCAGATCGACACGGCCGCGCCCACCACGACGGTCACCTGCAACAGCGCGGCGTGCTCCGCCGGGTGGTACAAGGCCGCCGTGACGGTGCGCCTGTCGGCCACCGACAACCAGGGTGGCTCCGGGGTCGGGGCGACGTACTACACGACCAACGGATCCACGCCGACGACGTCCAGCACCCTCTACACGGGCGCCTTCGACGTCGCCAGCACCACCACGGTGAAGTTCTTCTCCACCGACCTGGCCGGGAACGCCGAAGCCGTGAGGTCGCAGCTCATCCAGATCGACGGGGCGGCTCCGATCGTCACCCTGACGAACCCGGCGAACAATTCGTCGTTCAAGTGGGGGACGAAGATCACCGTGACGGCGGTCGCGACCGATCAGGGAAGCGGATCGGGAAACCCCTCCGGTATCGCTCAGGTCACCATCTATCTGGACGGAGCGGTCTTGGCCATCGATTCGTCGTCCCCGTACTCGATTCCATGGAACCCAAACAAGAAGGCTGTCGGCACGCACACGCTCTCTGCGGTGGCGACCGACGCGGCCGGCAATTCAACTACATCTGGAACGGTCACCGTCAGCATCACGAACTAGCTTGGTCTGGCGAGCTCTTCCTCGGGAGGTGAGTGCCTGGTGGCGACGCCGCCGAGACTGGCACGTCGAGCCAGGCGCTGAGGGATGGAAGGTGGTTGGCCCGGCTGCGTCCGATGGCCGCGTCAATCCGCTCCAGCGGAAGGCCGACCGGCCGGTTTCGGTCATGGGGGCGGCACCTGACCACCAGGCGGCATTGGCAGCCAGCCCAAGTCGGCGCGCCGAGTCATTGCCGCCGGCGTCGGAAGGGCGCCGGCGGCTCGCTCGAGCGGGGCATGTCCTCATGATCGTGGAGAACGTGCCGTTCGCGATGGACCATCGGCTCTCCAAGCAGGCGGAGACGCTGCTGGCCCGCGGGTACCGCGTCTCGGTGATCACCCAACGACATCCGCGGAACCAGCTGTATCGGCGCACGCCGGAGCTCAGGCTCTACGAGTATCCGCCTCCACCCGAGTCGAGCCACCCCCTTGGGTACGTGGTCGAGTACGGCTATTCGATGACCATGGCCTGGATCCTGGCGCTTCGGGCCCGCCTGGCGGGCAGGATCGATCTCGTGCAGATCTGTCAACCGCCCGACATCTATTTCCCGATCGGGCTCATGTTGCGAGCCCTCGGGAGCCGCGTGATCGTCGATCAACGCGACCTTCTCCCGGAGCTGTACGTGTCTCGCTACGGGAAGCCGCGCCGATCCATCCTCTGGGCGTTGCGCCGCTTCGAGAAGCTCGGTCAGCGCGCGGCCGAGCACGTGGTGTGCGTCAACGACTATCTGAAGGACTCGGCCATCGAGCGCTCGGGGATCGCTCCCGACGCGGTCACGGTGGTCAGGAACGGACCCGTCCTCGCTCGGGTCGTCGGGGCGAGTCCCGATCCCGAGCTCAAGCGCGAACGCGGCCACATGTGCTGTTGGGTGGGGATGATGGGTCGCCAGGACCGGCTCGACCTGCTGTTGCGCGCCATCGCCCACGCCGTCTTCCGGCTCGGGAGGACCGATTGCCAGTTCGTCCTCATCGGTGACGGCGAGAGCTTCCACGAGACCCAGGCGTTGGCTCGGGAGCTGGGATTGATGGAATGGGTGACGTTCACCGGCTGGCTCACGGAACCGGATGTCTTCCGGTACCTCGCGACCGCCGATCTCGGCCTGGACGCGAGCCTCCAGGACGAGGTCTCTCCGGTCAAGGCGCTGGAGTACATGGCCTTCGGTCTTCCGTTCGCCGCCTTCGATCTCCGCGAGACGAGAGCCCTCGGTGGTGATGCTGCCGCGTACGCCGCACCTGGGGATGCCGAGGAACTGGGGGCGATCATCCATTCCCTGCTGGGCGACGAACAGCAGCGCCGGCGGATGGGGGAGCTGGGGCGCCGGCGGGTGCGCGAGGAGCTGTCGTGGGAGCGGCAGGCCCTCCGATACGTCGACGTGATCGAAGGGTTGCACCCCGGCGGTTCCCTCCGCTCCCAGGGCGACCCGGGCACGAGGTCCGAGCTGAAGGCCGGAGCAGCGGATGGTGGTGGCAGGCTCGATTGAGGTCGTCGGGCTCGGCCCGAATCGGCCGAGCCGCCTCTGCGGAGCCCGCGTCCCAATTTCTCGGCGTTCTCTCTCGACGAAGAACGAGTCCCTCCGGTGACTCCGCTCGACCCGCTCCTTCGGTGGCGGAGCGGGCGTCGACTCGGATCAGGTGGGGCAGCCCTTCACGGGATCACAGTCGTATTGCTGCTTGGCATCGCCGAACGATGCGCTCAGCCAGGTGTGGTTGGAGAGCTCGTTCTGGACCCGCCCGATGTACCCATCGGCGGCCGAGGAGTGCCAGTCGCCCGCGTACCAGGAGCCGACGCACCCCCAGATGTCGCCGCCACCCGGGTTCAGCCACTTGACCCAGCCCTCGTAGCAGCCGCGAAGGTACGAGCCGATGTAGTCCGCGGCGAACGCCGTGGAGTCGCGGGAGAAGGGGAAGGTCCCATTCTGGTTTCCTGGGTAGGGGGGCGCGGGGGCCACCCATGACGGGTTCTCCCAGGCCATGATGCCGAGGATGGAGAACGTCCTGGGGCACATGCCGGCTTGCACCGTGTACGGGTATGCACCCACGGTCGAATTCCTGTCCTTCTGGTAATCGTGCCCGGAGCCGGCCAGTCCGTCGCAGTATGTCTTCGAGTCCGTCGTCGGTGCGGAGAACGCGTCTCCGCATCCCCGGTCCCAGTAGCACTGCCCGTCGCTGAAGTGGAGGACCTGGAACCACGTTGACTCGCGGACGGCGATGGCACGCACCATGTTGTCCGAGAGGCCCCACTTGCACGCTGCCCACTGGAAGATCTCGTCGGTGGTCCCGGTGAACTGGCCGTCCACACGGGGGAGGAGCCACGAGTCCCACCGGGGGTCGTAGGTCCCCTGGGTGGCCTTGGGACGGGCGGAGAACGCGTCGTGGACGGCCTGCGGGTCGGGCATCGTCTGGTTCTCTTGCCGGTTGGTCGGGCGCGGCTCCCAGGTCGATCGATGCACCTGCGCCGCGCAGGCCGCGTCGGTCGGCAACGAGGACCATGAGCCGACCGGCTGGAGCGAGAAGTACCCGGCAGGTGCCGGAGGATCGCTCGGGGGTGAGGAACTGGGTGACGGAGACGGGCTGGAACTCGGCGACGACGACGGGCTCGGCGAG
>DATLUW010000759.1:0-12763 GCA_035577825.1 Actinomycetota bacterium
CCTCGAGGCGGCCGACGCGGCGGCCGGGGTGGTCGTGGTGGGCGGCTACGACGGTTCGAGCTTCCTCACGAGCGTCCTCGCCACGCGCGACGGTCGGACGTTCCGGCGGATCGCCTCGCTCCCGGTGGGACTACGGTACGCGGCCGTCGCGCCGGCCGGACCGCACGCGGTCATCGTCGCCGGCGGGCTGTCCACGTCCGGCCCGGTTGCGACGATCCAGCGGATCGACACGGCGACGGGCTCGGTCACGACCATCGGGAAGCTCCCCCGGCCGCTCGCGCACGCGGCCGCGGTCGAGCTGGGCGGGTCGGTGTTCGTGCTCGGGGGCGAAGACGCCTCGGGGCAGACGGTCGCGTCCGTGGAGCGCGTCGACCCGCACACCGGCGCGGTCCGGACGGTCCATCCGCTCCCCGGCACGGTCGCCGATTCGGCGGCAGTCGCGCTCGGTGCGGACCGAGCGCTCCTGATCGGCGGCCGCCGCGGTCCCCAGGGCGCCGACATTCCGCTTGACACGATTCTGTCGCTCCGGCTCGTCCGCTGACCGAGCACTACGGCTCGCTCGTGCCGTCGAACCGGAACCCGCACGTCCCGCCGAACGTCCAGGCCATCACGCGCCCGGTGACGAACTGCTCGGAGTTGCCGGACTGCGCGGTGAAGTCGCCGCCACGAACGACAATGCCGGCGCTGCTCGGGGTCTGCGCGAGCGGCGTGGTGGCCTCCGAGAAGAACTCCTCCCCGGCCGTGCCGTTCACGGACAGGAGTGAGCTGACCTGGGCCGAGATCACCACTTGCGCATGGACGCTCCCAGCGCCGTCGTCGACGCACTCGCCGGTCATCGTGAAGATCCCCGCCGTGTGCAACGTCGGGTGACCGCCCGCGAGAGCGCTGCTGAGCACGTGGACGAGCTTCAGGGCAGTCTTGAGGCCCCCCAGGTCGAGATCTCCCGCCGGGATGGATCCCCCGGAGATGTCGTCGCCGGTGAGCGATCCGTCGGCGACCTTCGTGGAGTCGATCGCGTCGGGCGCGACCTTCCCCGTCGTCACCGCCCTGGCGTGCAGGTCGCCGGTGCCCACCGACCCCAGGACCAGATTCTGCTTGACGCCGGTCGCGGCGGCAGCGCCGGCGATCACGTGGGGCGCCACCTGGCTGTTCTTCGTGATGATCACTGAGGCCGCGACCGCGGTCCCGGAGAGCGACACGAACAACGCCAGCGCGGCGAGGACGGTCGCGACGGAGGGACGTCTGCGCACGGGAACCACCTCCCTGATGCGGGGCGGAGTGCGGCCTGTCTCAGCGGCCGTCGCGCGATCGCGCCGAAGGGCGTCTCCGCCGGTGCGCCCGGACGAAACCTACGCGCGCGGATTCGCGCCGATCAAGACCGATTTCCCGACGGAAGATCCCGCGGAGCCCGCCTACAGCGGGACGTTCGACAGGACCATGATCCGGGGTTCGGTCATGGACTCCATCGCGTACTTCAGCCCCTCGCGGCCGAAGCCGGACTCCTTCCAGCCACCGTACGGCATCTGGTCCGCCCGGAATGCGCTGACGTCGTTGACGATCACGCCGCCGACCTCGAGCTCGCGGTGCGCCAGCATGGCCCGGTCGATCGACGAGGTGAACACCCCGGCCTGCAGTCCGTACGGCGAGTCGTTCACCAGGTCGAGGGCCTGCTCGAACGTCTCGTAGGTCTCGATCGTGACGACCGGGCCGAACACCTCCTCGCACCGCACCTTCATCTCGGGCCTGGTGCCGGTGAGGATCGTCGGCCAGTACAGCGGGTCCTCGCGCTTGCCGCCGGTGAGGATCTCGGCGCCGCCATCGACGGCCTCCTTCACCCAGGCGTCGATCCGTTCCAGCGCGCCGTGGTCGATCACCGGGCCCACGTCGGTCGCCGGGTCCAAAGGATCCCCCGTCACCAGCTGTTCGACCTGCTTCACGAGCTTCGGAACGAACTCGTCGTGGATCTCGCTCTGCACGAACACCCGCTGCACGCTGATGCAGGACTGCCCGGCCTGGTAGAACCCGCCGAACGCGAGCCGCGCCGCCGCGTGGTCGAGGTCGGCGTCGCCGTGGACGATCACCCCGGCGTTCCCGCCGAGCTCGAGCGTCGTGTGCTTGTGCGGGTCGATCGACTTCAGCCGCCACCCGATCCCGCTGCCCGTGAACGAGAACTTCGCGAACCGCCGGTCCTCGACGAGCTTCTCGGCGCGCGAGCCCGGTACGGTGACCACCGACAGCATGCCCTTCGGCAGGTCGGTCTCGTCGACGAGCTCGGCCAGCAGCAGCGAACCGAGCGGCGTCTGCCCGGCCGGCTTGATCACGATCGGCGCGCCCACGGCGAGCGCAGGAGCGATCTTGTGCGCCACGAGGTTCACCGGGAAGTTGAACGGCGTGATCCCGATGACCGGCCCGACCGGGAACCGCCGGACGATCCCCGCCCGCGACCCGAGCGAGGCCTCCGTGTCGAGCGAGAGGAACTCGCCGTTCCAGTGGCGGGCTTCCTCGGCCGCCCACCGGAACGTCGACACCGCCCGCGTGGCCTCGACCTTCGCCCACTTCATGGGCTTGCCGCCCTCGCGTGCGATCGCCTCGGCGAACTCGTCGAGGCGTTCCTGGATACGCCGGGAGACGTGCATGAGCGCCTCGGCCCGCGCGTGCGTCGGGAGGTGGCCGTGTTCCTTGAACGTGGCGGCGGCCGCCGCCACCGCGTCCTCGACGTCGGCGTCGGTGGGGACGCCGATCTCGGCCACCACGCTGTCGTCGTACGGCGAGCGGACCTCGAGGGTCCCCTCGCCCGTTCGCCACTCACCGGCCACGTAGAACGGCTTCACGGCCATCTCTGCATCACTCCCAGGGGTTAGTCCAGCGACGCCATCACGTGCTTGATGTTCGTGTACTCCTCGATCGAGTAGATGCTCATGTCCTTCCCGTGCCCACTCTGCTTGTACCCGCCGTGGGGCATCTCGGGCGTGAGCGGGATGTGGGTGTTGATCCACACCGTCCCGAACTGCATCTTGCGCGACATGCGGAGCGCCCGGCCGACGTCGCGGGTCCACACCGACGCGGCCAGCCCGTAGTCGACGCCGTTCGCCCACGCGAGGGCCTGCGCCTCGTCGTCGAACCGCTGGACGGTCACGACCGGCCCGAACACCTCGCGCTGGACGATCTCGGCGTCCTGCCCGACGTCGGCCACCACGGTCGGCCGGTACCACGACCCTGCGCCGTCGATCGGCGAGCCACCGGTCAGCACGCTGGCGCCGCCCTCCCTCGCCCGGTCGACGAACCCGGTCACGCGTTCGAGCTGCTCGGCCGACACCAGCGACCCCATCTCGCTCCCCTCGTCGAAGATGTCGCCGACCGCCATCGACTCCACCGCCGGGACCAGTTCCGACAACAGCCCGTCGTAGATCGCAGGTCCGGCCAGGACGCGCGCGGCGGCCGTGCAGTCCTGGCCCGAGTTGAAGTAGCCGGCGATCTTGATCCACTCGACCGCGCTCGCG
This sequence comes from Actinomycetota bacterium, assembly GCA_035577825.1. Lineage (GTDB taxonomy): Bacteria > Actinomycetota > UBA4738 > UBA4738 > JACQTL01 > DATBHM01. Next base: position 3,501 of record DATLUW010000759.1, read on the forward strand.
AGGTCCGCGTCGTCGAACACCACCACCGGCGCCTTGCCGCCCAGCTCGAGGTGCACGCGCTTCAGCGTGTCGGCCGCGTTCCGGCTGATGAGCTTCCCCGTGTCCACGTCCCCGGTCAGCGACACGATGCCGACGTCCGGGTTCCGTACGATCGCGTCGCCGGCCGGCTCGCCGTCGCCGGTCACCACGTTGAACACCCCCGCCGGGAACACCTCGGCCTCCGCGGCAAGCTCGGCCAGCCGGAGCAGCGTGAGCGGCGTCCACTCGGACGGCTTGATGACCACGCAGTTCCCGGCGGCGAGCGCCGGCCCGAGCTTCCACGCCGCCATGAACAGCGGGTAGTTCCACGGCGCGATCAGGCCGGCCACGCCGATCGGCTCGCGCCGGATGATCGAGGTGAACCCGCGCATGTACTCGCCGGCCGCGCGGCCCTCCAGGAACCGCGCGCCGCCGGCGAAGAACCGGAAGTTGTCGGCAATGACCGGGATCTCCTCGGACATCACCAGCGAGAACACCTTGCCGACGTTCTCGGCCTCGAGTCTGCCGAGCTCCTCGCCATGCTCCTCGACGAGGTCGGCCAGCTTCAGCAGCGCGCGCTGCCGTTCGCCCGGCGTCGAGTCCGACCACGTCTCCTCGAACGCCGTCCGCGCCGCGGCGACCGCGCGGTTCACGTCCTCGGCGCCGGCCTTCGGCACCTCGGCGATCGTCTCCCCGCTCGCCGGGCTCACGATCGGCTGGGTCTCGCCCGACGACGCGTCGACGAACTCCCCGCCGACGAACATGCGGTGCTGACTCACGGTCGTGGCCATGTCGCTGCTCCCTCCGGGATCGAACGCACGAACAACGAGTATCCGACCGACGGGCGCTGCGGTCGAACCGCCGCCGCGCCGAATGGCGCGGCGGCGGCTGTACGGTCGGGACAACGGCCGCCGGCGCTGCCGCGCCGGCGGCCTCCCTTGCCCCCCCGCGCCGGTTCCCCCTAGCCTGGGCGGGAGCCGGCGGCCCACCAGCCGGCCCAAACCGGCCAGGGAGGAGATGCGCATGCGCCGAGTGGCGTTGTTTGCGCTGTTCACGCTGTTCTGCTCGCTCGCGGCGTCCGGCGCCCGGGCCTCGACCCCGGGCACCCCCGACCAACGGGGCAAGGACCTGAAGACCACCGAGATTCCGAACGATGCCGGGTTCATCGCGGCCGGAGGGGTCACCGCGTCCGGCGAGGGCGTGGTCCGGATCTTCACCGATGCCGACCACAACAAGTCCTACGAGAAGCTCGTCCAGGAGTTCGCGCCGTACGGGAACGCCAAGGTCGGCGACGGGGTCCGCGTCGCGCTCGGCGACTTCAACGGCGACACCAACGAGGAGCTCGTCACCGCGAGCGGCGGGAAGACGCTGATCAAGGTGTTCGAGCTCGGGAGCGACGGGACCGTCGGCAACGAGGTCCTGTCGTTCGGCGGGTTCCCCAAGGGCGCGTACGTGGCGGCCGGCGACGTCAACGGCGACGGCCGCGACGAGCTCGTCGTCGGATCGGGCAAGGGCGCCTCGCCCACGGTCGTGATCCGCGACGACACGACCTTCTCCGGCACCCCGTCGCACGTGGCCGACAAGTTCCTGGCGTACGGCTCGACCTTCAAGGGGGGCGTGAACGTCGCGCTCGGCAACACCACCAACGCCGGCGGCAAGGAGGTCATCACGGCCCCGGCCTCCGGGAAGGGCAAGGTCAAGGTCTTGACCGACGCCGATGCCGACACCCAGGTCAGCGACGGCCCGGTCAAGGAGTCGTTCTTCGCCTACGCCCCGGGCTTCGCGGGTGGCGTGAACGTCGCCTCCGGGGCACTCGACAGCGCGGGGAACGGCGGCGAGGAGATCGTCGTGGCGCCCGCTTCAGGCACCGGGAAGGTCCGGATCCTCACCGACTCCAACAGCAGCGGGACCGTGTCCGACGACGCCGAGTTCGAGTCCTTCTTCCCGTACGGCGCCGGCTACGCGGGCGGCGTGCGTGTTGCTGCCGGCGACACCGACGGCAGCGGGTTCTTCTCGGAGGTGGTGACCGAGTCCGCGACCGGCGCCGGGACCAGGTCGCTCAAGATCTACGACGACGACGCGGACGCCGGCCCCTTCGTCTCCGACAACCCCAGGTCGAGCGCGCTCCCGGCGTTCCCGCCCTCGGTGACGGGCGGCGGCTACGTCGACTTCGGCAAGGTGCTGTTCGGCGTGTTCACCTTCACCGGGTTCCCGCAGACCATCCCGGACCTCGGCACGCTGACCACCACCATCACCGTCCCGCGCTCCGCCGGGGCGATCAGCGACCTCGACGTCTCCTTCGCGGCCTTCCACTCGTTCGACGGCGACCTCGACGTCAAGCTGACCCACCTCACGACCGGGACGTCGATGTTCCTGTTCCAGGACGTGGGCGGCACGAACGAGGGGTTCAACATCCGGCTGAACGACGAGTCCGGCACCGACATCAACAGCGCGTCCAACCCCAAGCTCGACGGCGAGATCAACGGGACGTTCAACCCCGGGGGATCCGCGCTCCTGTCCGTCTTCGACGGCGAGGACGCGTCGGGCGTGTGGCAGCTCGACGTCGCCGACGACTCGGGCGGCGACTCGGGGACGCTGTTCGGCTGGACGCTGTACGCGGGATTCTGATCGGGAGGCCGCCGGGGGGGCTACTGGCCGTCGGCGGCCATCAGCTCGCGCGCGCGGAGCGCGAGCCAGAACTCCATGCGGTCGAACGAGTTCGATAGATCGCGGCCGGTGAGCTCCTCGATCTTGCGGATGCGGTAGCGGAGCGTGTGGCGGTGGACGTACAGCTCCGCCGCCGCCGTCTCCCACCGCGCGTTGTGCTCGAGGAAGGCCCGCAGGGACTGCAGGAGCTCGCCGCCGTGGCCGGCGTCGTAGGCGTCGAGCGGCGCGAGCAGCGAGTCGGCGTACGCCCGGAGCACGTCGCCCTCGACCATCGACAGCAGCAGCCGGTACGTGCCGAGGTCCTCGAATCCAGCGGTCTCCCAGTGCTCGAGCCGGCACACCTGCAGGGCGTACCGCGCCTCCCGCAGCGAACGCCCGACGTCGATCGCTGCGGCCGGGCTCCCGGCGCCGATTCGGACGGGCGTGTCGACGCGCGCCTCGAGCTCCTTGCGCAGCCGGTCGAGCTCGCGCGCGGCCGGGTCGGCCACGAGCGCGTGGACCCCGTTCGCGTGCGGGGAGATCAGGAACCCCCCGTCGATCCGGGAGAGGACGTCCTCGGCCGCCCGGGCCAGCTCCTCGGGATCGCCGCCCTCGATCGAGATGACCCGGGTCTCCCCCTTCAGCCCGAACCGGGCGAGGCCCTTCGCGGCCTCGGACGCGGAGAGCTGGCCGCTCGCCAGCGAGTCGAAGAAGTCGCCGCGGAGGCGGCGTTCGGCCTCGGCGACCGCGCGGGCCTTGGCGGTCTCGATCGCGAACAGCGCGAGCGCGCGCGACGCGACCGCACGGTCGAGCTGGGCCAGCGGCTCGGGCTTCCCGATCGCCAGGAACGCCTCCACCCGGCCGTGCGGGCTGACCGGCTGGATCCAGACGTGGTGGCCCTGGTCGACGAGCGTCAGGCTGAAGCCGCTCCCCTCAGGGCGGGACTGCCGGAGCTCCTCCCACACGCGCTCGGCGCGCTGCTTGGCCGCGCGGCCCGTCGCCGCGACCGGCCGGCCGTGCAGGTCGAGCAGGAGCGCCCACCCCTTGATGGCGTTCGCGAGCTCGTCGGCGATCCCTTCAACGCCCTTGTCGTCGAGCACGGCGCGCGTCATCGCGTTCTGCGCCTCGGACGCCTTCTGCAGGAAGTCGAACTGGCCGCCCACCACCTGCGTGAACACGGCCTCGGTGATCGCGATGAACGGCACCTCGTACGGAACCTCGAACACCGGGAACCCCAGCGCGTCGGCCTGGTCGACGATGGCCTTCGGCACCTTCGTGTGCGAGAAGCCCAGCCCGAACCCCAGGCCCGCGAGCCGGGCGTCTGCGAGTTTCTTCACGTACGCGCGCTGCCGCGCGGGGGTCCGCCCGATGCCCATCCCGGTCGTGAGCAGCAGCTCGCCGCCCTTCAGCCATTCGCTGGGGTCCTCGAGCTCGCTCACGTGCGCCCACCGCACCGGCGTCCGGTGGAGCCCCTTGCGGCCGCCCACGAGCCGCAGCGACAAGCCCGGCATGCGAAGGATGTCCGCCACGGTGAGCGCCATGCGCGGATTGTACGGGTTGTACAAAACGAACGAAAGCCGAGGCCCAAAACGCCGACGACGAGGCGTCCAACGAGAGACGGCGCGGCGGGACCTGGCGTATCGTGGACGGAACGTACATGCCCGTTCGGGGATTTGGGACGGACGACGTCCTGACTCGGCGAAACGCTCCGACCACACTTGCCCGCATGGAACAGCAGCGACGACTCGTCACCGAGATCCCCGGCCCGCGCTCCCGCGAGCTGCTCGAACGGCGCGCAGCCGCCGTTCCCGCGGCCGTGTTCAACACCGTGCCCGTGTTCACCGCCCGGGCGTCGGGCGCCATCGTCGAGGACGTCGACGGCAACCGCCTGATCGACCTCGGCGCCGGCCTCGCGGTGCTCAACGTGGGCAACGCGTCGCCGCCGGTCGTGGAGGCCGTGCAGCGCCAGGCCGAGCTCTCGACCCACACGTGCTTCCACGTGACCCTGAACGAGCCCTACCTCGAGCTCGCCGAGCGGCTGAACGCCCTGACGCCGGGCGACCACGAGAAGCGGACGATGCTCGTGAACTCCGGCGCGGAGGCCGTCGAGAACGCCGTGAAGGTCGCACGCCACGCGACCGGCCGCGACGGCGTGCTGGCGTTCGGCCACGCGTTCCACGGGCGAACGATGATGGCGATGACGCTCACCGCGAAGGTTGCGCCGTACAAGCTGGGGTTCGGGCCGTACGCGCCCGAGGTGTACCGGCTGCCGTTCGCGTATCCGTACCGCTGCCCGGCCGGCGCGTCGCCCGAGCACTGCGGCGAGGCCTGCGCAGAACGCGCGATCGATGAGATCGACCGGCACATCGGGCCGTCCCAGGTGGCCTGCCTGATCGTCGAGCCGGTGCTCGGCGAGGGCGGGTTCGTGGTGCCGGGAACCGGGTTCCTGCCGGCGCTGCACGAGTACTGCCAAGCGAACGGCATCGTGTTCATCGCCGACGAGGTCCAGTCCGGGATCGCCCGGACCGGCAAGATGTTCGCGATCGAACACGAGGGCATCGTCCCGGACATGGTCACGACCGCGAAGTCGCTCGGCGGCGGGCTGCCGATCGGCGGCGTGACCGGGCGGGCCGAGCTCATGGACCACGTGCACGTCGGCGGGCTCGGCGGGACGTTCGGCGGCAACCCGCTGGCCTGCGCGGCCGCGCTGGCGGTGCTCGACCAGATCGAGTCCGAGGGCCTGATCGACCGCGCGAACCGCATCGGCGAGATCGCCATGCGCCGCTTGCACGAGATGGCCGAACGCCACGACTCGATCGGCGACGTCCGCGGGCGGGGCGCGATGGTCGCGATGGAGCTGGTCGAGGACCGTTCGACGAAGGCACCGGCCAAGGGCATCGCCGGGCGGATCATCGAGGAGTGCTACCGGGAGGGCGTGATCGTCCTCAAGGCCGGGACGTACGACAACGTGATCCGGCTGCTCCCGCCGCTCACGATCGACGAGGCGCTGTTCGAAGAGGGCCTCGACGTGTTGGACAAGGCGGTCGCGGCGGCCTCCTGAGCCGCCCGCGAACCCACCGGTCCCGCCTCCACCGCGCGCTCGGAGGGCGTCCGTGAGCCGCTAGTCTCGGCCGTCATGAAGCAACCGCCGGAACGGCCCGAACCCGGCTCCCCCAGCACGGTCGAGACCGGGGTCGAGGAGGTCGAGGAGGAAGAGCTCCTGGCCGAGGCGGCGGCCGAGGAGTCCCGCGTCACGCGGGCCCGGCGGGCGGTCCGCGGCCTGGCCGTCGACACCCGCCCGCTCCGCGAACACCGCGACTTCCGGCTGCTGTGGACCGGCGAGCTGATCTCCGAGACCGGCCACCAGATGACCCGGGTCGCCATCCTGATCCAGGTCTACGCGATCACCGGCTCGGCGGCCGCGGTCGGGCTGACCGGGCTCATCGAGCTGCTGTTCCTGCTGGTGGCGACCGTGGTCGGCGGGTCCGTCATCGACCGGGTCGACCGGCGACGGCTGCTGCTGGTGACCCAGGTGGCGTTCGCGTTCGTGTCGTCGCTGCTCCTGCTGAACGCGCTCGGGTCCAGTCCGCCGGTGTGGGTGATCTACCTCGCCGCCGGCCTGACGGCGGGGATCTCGGGGATCGCGTCCCCGACGCGGGCGGCCATGGTCCCCCGCCAGGTTCCCCGCGACGAGCTGCCCTCCGCGCTGGCCCTGAACCAGCTGATGTGGAACACGACGATGGTCGTCGGGCCGGCGGTCGGCGGCATCGTCGTCGCGATCTCGGGCGTGCAATGGGCGTACGGGATCGACGTCCTGACGTACGGCGCCACGATCACGGCGGCGTTCCTGATGCGGCCGATGCCGCCGACCGAGGGGTCGACCCAGACGAGGGGAACGAAGGCCATCCGGGAGGGGTTCGCCTATCTGCGGGGGCGGCCGGTCCTGCAGTCGACCTTCATCGTCGACCTGATCGCGATGATCTTCGGGATGCCCCGGGCGCTCTTCCCGGTGCTGGCGGCGACGCAGTTCCATCGGGGGGCCGCGTTGGTCGGGATCATGGTGTCCGCGATCGCCATGGGCGGGGTGCTGGGGGCGCTCACCGCGGGGTGGGTGGGGCGCGTCAAGCGGCAGGGGCTTGCCACGCTCGTCGCGGTCGGGATCTGGGGCGTCTGCATCGCCGGGTTCGGATTCGCGACCGGCGCGCTGTGGCTCGCGCTGCTGTTCCTCGCGGTGGCCGGCGGCGCGGACGTGATCTCGGCGGTGTTCCGCGGTTCCATCCTACAGCTCACCGTTCCCGAGAACCTCCGCGGGCGGCTGTCGGGCATCCACATCCTGGTGGTGACCGGCGGGCCGCGCCTCGGCGACTTCGAATCGGGGATCGTGGCGGTGCTGCTCACGCCGATCGCGTCGGTGGTGCTGGGCGGGCTGGCCTGCGTCGCCGGCGTATTCGTGCTCGGCGCCGCCGTTCCCCAGTTCCGCCGGTGGCGAGTCGGCGACGAGACCTGAGCGCACCTATCGCGAGAGGCGCCAGGCGTCGCCGGTCAGGCCGATCGAAGCGAACAGGGCTTCCGCTTGGTCGACGGTTCGCCTGGTGAACTCGGGGCTGAGGCGGTCGCGGTACCAGGCATCCGCCAGCGACCACATCTGCCGAAGCGCGAAGACGGCGCCCGGTTCGCGGTCCCGCTCGTCACACCACCTGCGCACATGCTCCTCCGACCGGAAGAGCCGCATGGTCGCTCAGGTCGCGCCGATGTCGTCGTACCACCGCGACGCCGGGATGGCGAAGTGCACGACGCCCTCGGGTTCTCCGGCGACCGCGCGCTGGACCACGTCGACCTGGAGGGATTCGCCGCAGTCCGCGCAGGTCGTTCGAACCGAACCGGTGCCGCTCAGCATCGCAACCGTTCCCAGGCCGTCCCAGATGCAGTTCGCGAAGTGATCGCGGCCGTCGACGGTCGCCACGAACGGCGTCGGCTCGGCCGACAGCGGGTGAGCCATCCAGATCTCCAGGGTTCCGGGGCGGAGCTCGACGGCATGCGACTCCGCGAGCTCCCGGTAGCGGTCGCGAACCCCGTCGGCGTCGAGCAAGAGCCCCTCGGCCGTTTCGTGCACGGTCGGCGCACGGCCGGTGTCGAGCAGGGTTCGCATGATGTGCAGACGGACGTCCATCGCGGATACGCTCGCACATCATGGCCGGGATGAGCGAGGACGAGGTTCGCGCGGCGCTCGAGGACCTCCCCGGATGGCGGCTCGAACGCGGGGAGATCTTCAAGCAGTACAAGTTCCCGACGTTCATGGACGCGATCGCGTTCATCGACCGGCTGGCCGACGCCGCCGACGAGGCCGGCCACCACCCGGACCTCGAGAACCACTACAACCGGGTTCGCGTGGCGCTGCACACGTGGGACGAGAACGCCGTCACCGAGAAGGACGTCGCGCTCGCCCACCGCATCGAGGCGGCCTCGGTGCTGGAGCCCGGCTACTAGTCGCGCTCAGTGCTCGCGTGGGTTCGGCGTGCTGCCGAACGGCCGCAGCACCAGCTGGTCGTGCGGCTCGACCACGTCGACGAAGCCCTCGATCCCCTGTTCCACGAACAGCACGAACCCGTGCTCCTCGACCGTGCGGTCGCCCGGCTCGGCGCGGTCGGTCAGGGCGAACCTGACGCCGGAGCCGGCCCGCGAGAGCCGAACCCGGGCATCGGGGTTGAACCGTCGCGCGGCGTCGTTCGACCGGCGGAGGATGTCGACGGCCCACTCGCTGAACTCGAGCACGACCCCATCCTACGAACGCAGCGGACCGGCGCGGTCGGATCAACGATAGAAGATCGCGTGGAACGTCTCGGACGCGAGGGCGCCCCCGGCGCCGTCGTAGGTCGTGACGAGCGCGTTCGCGGTGGAGTCGCAGTCGAACAACCCTGCCGTGACCGGATCATTCAACGCCAGGAACGCAACGGGGAACGCCTCCATCGAGGGGTCCGGGGTCAAGGTCACCGCGCCGCCGAACGCCGCGTAGGGCAGCGTGATGCAGTAGACGCCGGCGGAGACCTGGGCCACCAGGACTTCCCCGCAGGCCGGGAAGGCGTCCGCGGTGGCGGCCCCTCCGGGCACCGTCAACGAGCACGGCAGCCCGTTCACCATGTCGGCGTGATCGATCGTCCCGTCGGCCACCTTCGCTCCGGTCACGGAGCCGTCCGCGAGCCTGCCGCTGGTCACGGCACGGGCGTGGAGGTCGGACCCGCCGACCGACCCGGCGATCAGGTTGTGGTTGTCGCTCGCCGGGCCGGCCGCGCCGGAGATGACGTGCGGCGCGACCTGGGAGTTCCTCGAGACGACGAACGCCGCCTCGGCCGTTCCCGCCAGCGAGACGAACAGTGCCACGAGGGCGACGGCCATCGCCGCCGAGGGACGCTTGCGCATGGAATCCCCCTTCGAAGTGGCGGACCGCCGGGCGATCCCTCGACCGGTGCGCGGCTGCGCGTGAGCGGGACGGGTCCGCGTCGTGCGTCCTGGCGGCGAACTCTAGTCCACTCCGTCCGGTTGTCCTGGTTCCGCCTTGCGGCGCATACTTCCGCGGGCCCCAGTCGCCCGCCCAACCGAGC
>DATLUW010000760.1:0-4257 GCA_035577825.1 Actinomycetota bacterium
TCAGGGCCTGTCGGCCGGCACACACCTCGTGGACCTTCTGGTCGTAGGTGAGCGAGGGGTCGGTGAGGTTCGGGTGGGTGACCGTGTGCCCGGCGACCTCGTTGCCCGCCGACGCGAGGTCGGTCAGGTCGGGCCAGGTCATGTAGCCGGGGAAGACACTCGTGTCGCCCGTGACGATGTAGAACGTGCCGTTCATGCCGTGCGGCTGCAGCGCTCGCTGGAAGCCCAGCGTGTACTGACCGATCGTGCCGTCGTCGAACGTCAATGACACCGTCGTCGTCGGTGGAACGACCTGAATCTGCTGCGTCTGGACGGGCTCCGCGTTCCCCGCCAGGTCCGTCGAGAAGAACTTCACCGTCGTCGCCTGGCTGAGGTTGAACGACTGCGTATACACCGTGCTCGAGGTGGTCGGCGTCGATCCGTCCAGCGTGTAGTACGTCTTGTCGACTCCCCAACCTCCCGGATTGTCGGCGGCACTGAGCGCCACCGTGACCGATCCGGTGAAGCCCGAGGAGCACGTCGTCCCGTTGCACGTGATGGCCGTCGTCGGCGGCGTGGAGTCCGGCGGGGGAAGGACCTGGATCGCCTGCGACTTGATCACCTCGGCGTTCCCGGCGAGATCCCAGGATCGGAACTTCACCGTCCCGGTTGCCGTCATGGTGAAGGCCCCCGTGTAGGGGGGACTCGATGCGGTCGGATCCGAGCCGTCCGTCGTGTAGCGGGTGCTGGCCACGGTCGATCCGGCGTCGGTGGCGGAGAGCGTCACGACGACCGGCTGGCTGTATGCCGTCGACGCGCACGGCGATCCGTTGCACGCGATCGTCGTCGTCGGAGGCGTCGCGTCCGAGGCCGTGACGACGTTCCTCGCCGTGTCGAGCCTCGTTCCGACGGGGGCGCCGCCGATCTGACCGGCGGCCTGCACCCAGTCGAGGAAGGTGTTGAGATCGGCCAGGTCGACCCAACCGGACGATCCAATACACGTGCTGTAGTTGGTCGGATCGACCGCCTGCGAACACACCTTCATGATGACGATGGGAGCCCAGCCGCCACCGTTCGCGGACGCGCCGCTCACGAGGGCCTCCATGTTGGCCAGCGTGATCTGACCCGTCGGGGCATACGCCCGGACGGCGAAGTAGTCGGCCGGCGGATTCGTCTCCGCGTACCGGGGGCCGGCGGGCGACAGGGAGCCCGCGGTGCGCGCGTTCCCGTACCCGCAATTCCGAACGATGTCTTTCGCGGTTTGGTCGAAGGCACCGCCCGGATAGGCGAAGCTGACCGCCGGTCCGAGGCCGTGCTGCAGGATGGCCTGCCGATCGTTGCAGACCTCGTCCACCTTCGTCTGGAAATCGGTGGTGTTCTTGAGGTTGATCCCGTGAATGGTCTTGCCGCCGATCTCATTTGCGGCGTTCCGAAGGTCGGACAGCTGGGTCCAGGACATGAAGTTCTTGGAGCTCCCCACCGTTCCCGAGTTGATGAAGAAGGTGGCATGCGCCCCGTGGGGCTGCAGGGCCTGCTGGAATGCGAGGTTGTACTGGCTGATCGTGTTGTTGTCGAACGTCAGCGTGACGGTCGTGGGACCCGTCGCCGCTTCCGACACCGAAGGCAGGAGGGGAACGAGGGCCAGGGCGACCACCACGGCCAGGGCGGCCACCCTCGCTCGCGCGCTTCCCTTTGCGGACCCTCCAGGCAACGTTCTGGACACTTCGTTCCCCCCCAAGTTAGAAAGACATCAGCCGCGACGGGCGTGCGACGCAGCTGGTTCAGCACTGCTACTGGACACTATGCGGGGCGCCGGCGCGCCCAACGACATGCACGGAGAGGAAAAAGACTCATCCTCCCGCATGATCGTGGACGGGACGACTCGTCGTGGTGTCCGATCTTGTCGAACATCGACGCTCACCCTCACGCGACCACCCTCCGTTCGCCAACGAGGTCCGCGCCGCCGGCCGGGCCCCCCGCCGGCGACTCCGGGGGGGCGGTCCATCGAGCTCCGGCGACGACGAGGCCGAGGAGCACGAACAGGAGATCGGCCGAGCCCCGGTACGTCAGATGGGGGTCGAGGATCATCAACACTCCGTCGACGCAGAGAGCGGTCGCCACCGCGAGCGCGGCCACTCCGGTCGCGTTCTCCGCGGCTCGCGCCAGCGGCACGGTGAGCTTGAGGTTCTTCCACGTGAAGTAGAGGAAGGCCGCCAGGAGGGGAATACCCCCCGCCCAGAGCAACCAGGTGTACCCGCTCTCGATCCACACGTACCCGGTCGCCAGGTGCAGGGCGCTGACCCGTGCCGCGGGGCGGATGCCGAGGATGTAGTTGCCATGTGAGAAGAGCGTCGGCCAGAAGTAGGTCGTCAAGTTCAACCAGCGCCCGGTCCAACTGACGGGCAGGCCCGAGACGGAATCGAATCCGCTGAGCCTGGTCTCGATCACGGGCCGAAGAGCGATCGCTCCGACGAGCAACGCCGGAAGGAATGCAGCCATCTGTCGAAGGCGACGCGTCAGAACGGCGAGCACGAACAACCCCAGCAGGACCCCGATCGCACCGGAGAACTCGCCCGCCGAAAGGGCGCCGATCAGGAAGAGCGCGCTCATGCCACCGATGGCGGCCTTGTGCCTGGTGTTCCGGACCATCAGTCCGACGGCGATCGCCAGGTTGAGGAGCATCAGATCCGCCACCGCGATCGGCAGCCCGAGGGTCGATCCACCTCGACTGTTGGACACCGACGCCGTGGCCCCGTACGAGACGTAGTACTTGGAGAGCACCGACGTCACGGCCCCGAAATGCAGTGACTGGAGGACGGCGATCATCGCGACCACGCTCGCGGTGATCATCGAGATCCACAGACACTTCCGCAGTTGATCATCGGATCGGATGCTGACCTTCGCGATGAGATAGATCCCGTAGTACTTCCAGACCATCAGCGAGTAGAGAATGTCGTCCGACTCGATCGTCCGGTGCCGGAGCTGCATCAGCATGAGGGGAAGGATCGAGCTGGTGACGGCCAGCAGGAGAATGGTCCTGTCCGTCGTTCCGAGCTTCACCCGAGGAAGCTCCCTGCCCCGCATGCGAAACAACCCTCCCGCGACGAGGCCCGCGCCGATGAGGAGGTCCAGAGCCTCGTTCGGGCGAAGGACGGGGATGATGCTCCCGCGGTCGATGCCGGCGAGGAGGGGTGTCAGCCCGATGAGGAGATACGCACCGAACTGTGGGACAACTGCCACGACGGCTGCGAGCCCGATGCCGATCATCCCCGCGATGAGCAGGGCCGGAGAGACGACGGTGACGCCCATACCCACGACGGCGACCGCGCACGCGATCCCGAACGTCACCAGGCTCGGTCGGGAGATCGAGGGGTGGAGCCCACGATGCCGCAGCGTCAGCCGTCGACGCGGCGGCATCGGAGCCGTTGCCAGTTCGGAGTGATTCATCCCGGCACCACCGGGGTGTCGGCCGGCCCCGGAGCTGCATCGTGCCGCCGGAAGGCGTCGCGCAGCCACTTCAGCTCGGGGGCGCCCCGGACGAACTGCAGTCCGAGATACGCCGTCCCCGTCACCGCCATCAACACTGCCAGCTGCAGGAACTGTGCCAGGTTGGATCCGGCGGGCCCGACGATCTGCCAGATGATCAGGGCGGGCACCACCGCGGCAACCGACATCACCACGGTCCAGCCGATCGATCTCCACAGCGACGGCTCGCCTGCGGCATGATGCCCTCGGATGCGACCGTGGATCCGCCACCCCATCGCGAGGGCGCCGGCGAGGCTCCCGATCGACAGCGAGAGGCCCAACAGGACCAGAACCGGGCGCCCATTCGCCATCATCGCGAAGGTCATCAAGGCGAGTGCCACCCCCACCCGGACCCACATGCACCGAAGCGGTGTCCGGACGTCGTCCCGCGAGTAGCAGGAATACGTGGCGAGGATGAACCAGGTCTCCCCCACGACGGCGAGCGACAGCGCAGCGATCGATGGAGCGATCAACGCCGGCCCTCCGCCGCTGTTCAGCTGACCGAATGCGACCCCGTAGGCGATCGGCCAGCTCAGGACCACGTACGAGACGGCCAACGGGATCGTGGCGAACGAGGCGACCGAGACGGCCCGAACGAGCTCGTGACGAAACGTATCCGTTTCACCGTTCCGGTAGTGACGGGAGAGGGTCGGGAGCAGCGCCCGGGCGATCGGCCAGGTGATGATCGCCGTCGGGAGGAAGAAGAAGTTGAGGGCCAGCTGGAACGACAGGAGGCCCCCCCGGACCTTGTTG
>DATLUW010000761.1:0-2443 GCA_035577825.1 Actinomycetota bacterium
CCACGAACCACGTCGGGCCGCCCGGCGGCATCGCCGACGCCTATTCGATCCTCGCCAACGCGCCGGGCGGCCCGACGTGGTTCGTGGTCGACGCCGGCACGACCGGGTTCGAGCATGGGAAGCCCGAGGACAAGCAGGGGATGCGGGCCTCGAACACCGCGGCGCTGTTCCTCGAGGACGTGTTCGTCGACGCCGACCGCAGGGTCGGCGAGGACGAGGGGCAGGGTCTCGTGGTCGCCCAGTCCGTGTTCGGCTACAGCCGGCTCATGGTAGCCGCGCTGGGGCTGGGCGCCGGGTGGGCCGCCCTCGACCGGGCCATCCCGTACTCGACGACGCGCATCCAGGGCGGCGGCCCCCTATCGGAGAAGCAGGGCTACACGCACAAGCTGATCGTGCCGCCGGTGCTCCGGCTCGAGGCGGCCCGCTCCTACCTCGAGGAGTCGGCCGAACGGATCGACGCGGGGGAGGGCTCGCTCAACACCGAGGGCGCCGTCGCCAAGTACATGGCCACCGAGGCGGGCCATGCCGCGGCCGACGCGTCGATCCAGGCGCTCGGTGGCTACGGCTACGTGAAGGAGTACATGGTCGAGAAGATCACCCGGGACGTCCGCATCACCAGGATCTTCGAAGGCACCTCCGAGATCATGGAGATGACCATCGCCCGCGACCGGTGGCAGCAGCACCTCAAGTCGCACGGGCGGCACTTCCACGACGAGGCGGCCCGGATGGAGACGCTCCACGTCGAGCACCCCGAGGTCGGGGCCGACGTCGCCGCCGTGGCGTTCCACGCGCTGGCCGAGGTCGTGGAGCGGGCCCGGGTCGATCGGCTGACCCGCCACCAGCACGTCCTGTTCCGGCTGGGGAGGCTGATCGCCCTCGCGGAGTGCGCCGGGAGCCTGTCGCGGCGGGCGGCGCGGGCGGCCGAGGGCCGGCTGGACCCCAAAGCCGACACCCGCTTCGGCCCGGTCGCGCTGGCCGCGATGGCCCGGATCTTCGCCCGTGAGGCGGCGCTCGAGGTCGGCGAGCACGGCCTGGCATGGGTCGTCGGGGCGGCACCGGGGGCCGACGTCGCGGCGCTCGAGGGCGCGCTCGGGCTCTCCGCGATCCACGCCGCCCAGCGAGGGCTCGTCGCCGACCTGGACCTCGTCGCCGACGTGCTGTACGGCCGCGCCGCCGGCTGAGGGAACGATCCGCATGAGAGGTGGGAGAACCATGAACGAGAGCCCCGGAATCGCCGTAGCCGTCGTTGGGGTGGGAGCCATCCTGCCGGACGCGGGGGACGCGCCGGCCTTCTGGCGGAACGTGAAGGACGGCCGGTACAGCATCACCGAAGTCCCCAAGGAGCGCTGGGACCCCGACCTCTACTACGACCCCGACCCCGCGGCCCCGGACCGGACGTACTCGAAGATCGGGGGCTGGGTTCGCGAGAGCGACTGGGAATGGAACCCGATCGGCTGGCGCCTCCCCATTCCCCCGATCGTCGGGGCCTCCATGGAGGACTCCCAGAAATGGGCGGTCGCCTGCACGCGCGAGGCGCTCGCCGACTACGGCTACCCGGGGCGGCCGCTGAACACCGAGCGCACCGCCGTCATCCTGGGGAACGCCCTGGCCGGCGACCGCCAGTTCCTCACGGGCCTGCGGATCCTGTCGCCGCAGCTCGCGGAGGACCTCGCCCGCACGCCGGCGGTGATGGCCCTCCCGCCCGAGACCCGGGAGGCGGTGCAGGGCGGCCTCCGGGCCGCGGTCGCGCACGAGGTCCCGGCCATCACCGGGGATACCGTCCTCGGCGAGCTCAGCAACATCCTGGCCGGCCGGGTGGCGAACCTGTTCGACCTCCATGGGCCGAACTGCACGATGGACGCCGCATGTGCCTCGGCCCTGGCCGCCATGAACGCCGCGGCGAAGGGCCTGGCCGACGGCGACTTCGACGCCGCCATCACCGGCGGGATCGACGGGAACATGGGCCCCACCCCGTTCGTGAAGTTCAGCAAGCTCGGCGCCCTCTCCGCCACCGGGACGCGCCCATACGACGAGGGCGCCGACGGGTTCGTCATGGGGGAGGGCGCCGCGGTCTTCCTCCTGAAGCGGCTGGCGGAGGCTGAGCGGGACGGCGACCGCATCTACGCGGTGGTCCGGGGGCTGGCCGGGTCGAGCGACGGGAAGGGCCGGGGCCTGACCGCTCCGAACCCCGTCGGGCAGCGCCTCGCGGTGCAGTGGGCCTGGGAGCGCGCGGGCGTCTCCCCGACGACGATGGGCATGATCGAGGGCCACGGCACCTCGACCGCGCTCGGCGACCTCGTCGAGGTGGAATGCCTGAACGAGGTGTTCGGATCCCTCGGGCTCCCCGCGGGCTCGGTCGCGCTGGGGTCGGCGAAGTCGAACATCGGGCACCTCAAGGCGGCCGCCGGGGCTGCCGGGCTGCTGAAGACGGTGCTCGCGCTCG
>DATLUW010000762.1:0-9202 GCA_035577825.1 Actinomycetota bacterium
GCGATCGTCCAGCCCTTCACGTGGTAGATCGCGGGCTTCTCGGCCTCGGCCGGGTCCTTGCCGGCGCCGACCGCGCCGAGCCCCGCGTCGATGATGTTCTTGCGGGTATCGACCAGCGCCTCCGGCCCGTAGTCGTACGAGTGGTTGTTCGCCATGTTCGCGACGTCGACCCCGCCGCGCTTGAGGTACGGCAGCGCCGCCGGGTCGCCGTGGAAGTTGAACTCCTTCGGCACCGGCGTCCCGAGCTTCGTCACCGAACACTCGAGGTTCACCACGGTGAGGTCGTCGTCGACGAACAGGCCGTTCATGCCCGAGAGCAGCGTGTCGTAGTTCGAGGGCGAGACGCCGATGTAGCCGGAGTCGACGTTCGTGTCGCCGGCGCCGTGGATCACGAGCGCGCCCTTCGGCTGTGGCGAAGGCGTGGTCCCGCCCGGCTTTGAGGTCGAACCGCCACTGGGCGCAGGCGTCCGGCCGCCGCTGCTCGCCGCCGTTCCACCGGTGACTCCCGTTGCGGATGAGGGAGTACAGGGAGGAGCGAGAGGAGCACCACATGTCGACTGCGCCCGGGAGCCGTTGGCCGAGGGCTTGTCCTTGTCGCCGTGCGACAGCACCGCTCGGGTGCCCACGACCACGCCGGCTACGACAAGGATCGCGATGACGACCGCAGCGAACGGGAATCGGGGCGGCGCGCGATGGCGCCCATTCGGGGGGATGGATGACATTTCGGGCTCTACCCTCTCACGGCGCCTGGGTCACAGCGGGAGGTCATGGCGCGGTGGTCCCGCGCGGGGTGGGCTCGTCCGAGGAGTCGATCTGCCACAGGAACTCGCGAGGCGTCAGCCCGCTGGCGTGGATGCGCTCGGCCATCGTCCGGCCCACGTAGCGGTAGTGCCACGGCTCGTACGCGTAGCACGTGACGTCCTCCCTCCCCCGCGGGTAGGACATCACGAACCCGAACTTCCACGCGTTCTCGACCATCCACGCGCCCGCCGGCTGCGACTCCCAGTCCTGCGGCACGTCGACCTGGCCCTTCGTCCGGAAGTCGATCGTCGTTCCGAGCTGGTGCTCCGAGTGGCCCGGGCGGGCGGTCTTGGCGAGCGCCTCCTTATGCCCGAACTGCCGGACGTGGTCCTGGAACAGCGCCTGCTGGCGGGCGAAGCTCCGGTAGCCGATCAGCACGTCGACCGGGGTCCCGGCGGCGTCCGAGGCCCGGAGCAGCGCCTCGAGATCGGGAATCACGAACGACCGCACCAGCTCGCCGGCCGCCGACCCCGCCTGGGAGACCGAGACGAGATCCGGCGGCGTGTAGTCCCCCGGCAGCGCGAACGTCGTGTCGAGCAGCGTCTGCCGCCACTGGCCCAACTTCGCGTCGGGAGCCGGCAGCACCGAGTACGCGCACGCCGGGAGCGCCTCGACGCCGGGCGAGGGATCGGTCGTATCCGACGAGGCCGGCGTGGTCGACGGCGAGGTGGTCGAGATCCCACCGGTCGCGGCGGTCGTGCCCTGCGCTCCGGGCTTCCCGGAGCCGCCACGGAACATCGCCCACCCTGCCAGCAGGGCCACGACGACGACGAGCCCGACGAGGGCCGCCCAGCCCCGGTTGGTGACGTGGACCCTGCCGTTCCCGCCGCCGTTCGTCGCCCTCGACGGCTGCGGCGAGCGCCCGGGAGGCCGCTCGGGCGGGCGGCGCGCGGAGCTCATCCCAGCTCTCCGTCGCCCTGCGACACCGCCGCCCGGGTCCGTTGGACGTCCTCGGCGATCTTGGCCGACAGCGCCTCGACCGATTCGAACCGAACCTCGTCCCGAAGGCGCTCCCAGAACTCGATCGCGAGCGGCTCCCCGACCAGGTCGCCGGAGAAGTCCAGCAGGAACGCCTCGAGGTGCACCGGTTCCTGCCCGAACGTCGGGTTGGTGCCGACGTTGATCGCCGCCCGGTAGCCCGAGTCGCGGTGGAGCGCCCGGCCCGCGTACACGCCCTCGCCGGGCAGGAGCAGCCGCGGGAGGGTCTGGAGGTTCGCGGTCGGCCACCCGAGGCCGGTGCCCCTGCCGGCCCCGCGCACCACGCGGCCGTCCAGCACGAACCGCCGTCCGAGCGCCTCCTCCGGCCACCGCAGGTCACCCTCGGTGAGGGCCTGGCGGATCGAGGTCGAGGACAGCACCCGGTCGCCGAGCGTCATCAGCCCGACCCCGTCCACGTCGAACCCGTCGGCCCGCCCGAGCTCCGCGAGGACTTCGACCGTCCCCTCCGCGCGGTAGCCGAACGTGAAGTTGTTCCCCACCACGACGTGCCGCGCCGCCAGTCCCTCGACCAGGACCCGATCGACGAACTCCTCCCCCGTCCAGCGCGAGAACTCGTCGGTGAACTCGAGCACGACGAGCCGGTCGACCCCTGTCGTCGCGATGAGGTCGATCTTGCGCTCGACGGTGGTCAGCAGGCGCGGCTCGCGCCCCGGCGAGAACACCTCGCGCGGATGCCGGTCGAACGTGACCGCCACCGCGTCGAGGCCGCGCTCGCGGGCGGCGTCGACCGTTCGCCCGATGACCTGACGATGCCCGAGGTGCACCCCGTCGAAGAACCCGATCGTCACGGCGGACGGTCGGTCGCCGGGTGCGAGCTCGGCGATCCCACGCACGATCTCCACGGAGCCTGAGCGTACCGGACGCTCCCGCGCTCCGGGCGGGCGTCTGGTCCCGTCACACGGGAGGAGCGAGGACCATCTCGGGCACGGCTTTCGCGTGCTCGTCGCGGTACACGGCGACCAGGCTGCCGTTCGGATCGAACACCGCGTAGGGGCCTTCGATGCCCGCGGGACCGAGCGGACGGCCGTTCGCCGCGGCGGCGGCCTCGTCCGGGTGGTCCAGCCTGAGCGACGGCAGGTGGCGGACGGCCTGTTCGACCGGCAGGGGCGTCCCGAGATCGTCCAGCGGGCGGGCCTCGCGCAGGTCGAACGGACCGACCCTCGTTCGCCGCAGGGCGATCAGGTGCGCGCCGCACCCGAGCGCGGCGCCCGCGTCGGCCACGAGCACCCGGACGTAGGTGCCGCTCGAGACTGAGCATCGAAACCCCACGTCCCGGCCGTCGAGCGACCCCACGTCGAACGCGGACACGTGGATCGGCCGCGGCGCGGCCTCGACGGCCTCCCCCCGCCGGGCGGACTTGTACAGCGCCTCGCCGCCCACCTTCACGGCCGAATACGCCGGCGGGCGCTGTTCGAGGTCGCCGGTCATCGAAGCGAACGCCGCCTCCACGTCCGCGCGCGAGGCCGTCACCGGGGCCGTTCGCGTGATCGTGCCCTCGGCGTCCAGCGTGTCGGTCTCCTCGCCCAGCCGGCCGACGCCCTCGTAGTCCTTGTCGAGGCCGGAGAGATAGCGCAGGAGGCGCGTGGCTCGGCCGACGCCCATCACCAGCAGGCCGGTGGCCATCGGGTCGAGCGTCCCGGCGTGGCCGACCTTGCGGGTTCCGAGGGCCCGCCGGACGCGGTTGACGACGTCGTGGGACGTCATGCCGCCCGGCTTGTCGACGAGGACCAGCCCCTCGGGCGCCGGGCGCGGCCCGCCCGCCGACGGCGCGGACACGGCGACTACCTCCCGGCGCCGGCGTCCTGGGCGCGGAGCATCGCGGCCACCTGTTCAACCGCGTCGGCGAGGCCGCCCTTCGCGGTGAACCCGGCGGCCAGGCGGTGACCGCCCCCGCCGAACTCCGCCGCGATCGCCGCCACGTCGTGCCCGCCGCGCGAGCGCATCGACGCCTTGAACCGCCCGTCGCGCTGCTGCTTGAACACCGCGGCCACGTCCGCCTCGCGCGCCGTGCGCACCACGTCGATGAGGTCGTCCGTCTCCCCCACGCCCACCCCGGCCTCCTGGAGGTCGGCCTGCGTGAGGTACGTCCAGACGAAGGAGGACTCCCGGTCGTGCACGAGCCGATGCAGCGCGGTCCCCAGCACCTGCAGGTACGGCAGCACGTTGTCCTCAAACAGCACCTGCCCCAGCCGCGCGTGGTCGAACGGGAACTCCCGCAGGTCCGCGGCCAGCCGGAGCGTGTCGGGCGTCGTGGCCTGGTACTGGAACCTGCCGGTGTCCGTGACCAGCCCGGCGTACAGGCACATGGCGGTCTCGGCCGGCACCTGACCGCCGATCAGCCGAACCAGCCGCCACACCATCTCCGCGGTCGACGACGCGCGCGGGTCGACGACGGTGACGGTCCCCAGTCCTGGGTTGGTCGTGTGGTGGTCGATCCAGACGAGCTGCTCCGCCTTCACGGAGTTCGGCTGGAGGTTCCCGAGGCGGTCGGCCGACGCGCAGTCGAGCGTGACCATCAGCGCCGGGCGCTTCGGGAACCGCTTCGGCGGGACCAACACGTCGGCGCCCGGGAGCTCGGCCACCCACCGGGGATGTTCGAACGGCTCGTTCCCGTACGAGCACACGGTCCGCAGCCCGCGGCTCCGCAGGAACTGCGACAGACCCAGCATCGAGCCCAGCGCGTCGGGGTCGGGGTTCACGTGGCAGGCGAGGGCGACCTCGCCGGTGGCATCGCGGAGCACCGCCGCGGCGCGTTCCATGGCCTCGTCCAGGCTGAGGGCCTCCCGGGGCACCGCCGGGGACGTCATGAAGCCGCCTCCCGGGACGCGCCGCCCTCCGGCCCCGTGGGAGGCTGTTCCTGTTCGTGGATATGCCTAAGTAGCTCCTCGACCCGTTCGCCGCTCGTCGCCGTGGTGTCCTCCTCGAACTCGAGCTCGGGCGTGAACTTCATCCGGATCTGGTGCCCGAGCGCCGCCCGCAGGTGCGACCGAGCGCTGCGGAGCGCGGCGGCCGTCGCCCGGTGGTCCTTCTCCTCGCCGAGCACCGTGTAGTACACCCACGCCTTGCGGAGGTCGGGCGTCACCTTCACGCCGGTCACCGTGACGAACCCCAGCCGTGGGTCCTTCAGCTTCTGGATCTCCTCGGCCAGGACCTCGCGGATCTCCTCCGAGGCTCGCTGCAGTCGTTCGCCCACTCAGACGTCCTCCGGGTCGTGCAGCGTGAGCTC
Organism: Actinomycetota bacterium; assembly: GCA_035577825.1. Taxonomy (GTDB): domain Bacteria; phylum Actinomycetota; class UBA4738; order UBA4738; family JACQTL01; genus DATBHM01. The sequence continues at coordinate 5,027 of DATLUW010000762.1, forward strand.
CGCTGAGATCACCTCGACCGGCCCGAAGCGCTCCACGAACTTCTCCACCTCGTGCATCACGCGGCGGGCGTGGTACTGCTCCCCCGCCACGGCCGAGACGCCGATCTCCGCGCGTTGCCACAGGTCGTGGTGACCGGTCTCGGCCACCGACACGTTGAACTTCTGCCGTAGCCCGGCCGTGAGCGTCTTCACCACGTGTCGCTTCTCCTTCAGCGAACCGCAGCCGGGGATCCGCAGGTCGAACCTCGTCACCGCCACCAACACGGCCGCGGGCCTCCTACAGGGACCGGGCGACCTCCCGGATCTCGAAGTCCTCGATGACGTCGCCCTCGTGGATGTCCTGGAAGTTCTCGAGCCCGATGCCGCACTCGAACCCCTCCGCGACCTCGCGAACGTCGTCCTTGAACCGCCGCAGCGTGTCGATCCGGCCCTCCCACACGACCCGGCCGTCGCGGACGAGCCGCGCGCGGGCCCCGCGCTGGATCACGCCGTTCAGCACGTACGAGCCGGCCGCGACGCCCATCCGCGAGCCGCGGAACACCGCCCGGACCTCCGCGCGGCCCAGCTCGACCACGCGCTCCTCGGGCGCGAGCATGCCCGACAGCGCCGCCTTGATGGAGTCGATGGCCTCGTAGATGATCCGGAACAGGCGAAGCTCGACGCCCTCCTTCTCCGCGAGCGCTGCCGCCTCGGGGTTCGGCCGGACGTTGTAGCCCATCACGATGGCCTGCGAGGCCAGGGCGAGGCGGACGTCGTTCTCGGTGATCCCGCCGACGCCGCGGTGGATGATGTTCACGCGAACCTCGTCGGTCGCGAGGTCCTCGAGCGACTGCCCCAGCGCCTCGAGGTTGCCCTGGGCGTCGGCCTTGATCACGAGGTTGAGCTCGTTGACCTCGCCCTCGCGAACCATCTGCATGAGCTCCATGAGGCTCGGGGGGCGGCTGGCGACCAGCTCCGCGGCACGGGTGCGCGCCTCGCGCTCGGCGGCGATGTGGCGCGCCTCGCGTTCGTCGTCCACGCCCTTGAAGTCGTCGCCGGCCTCCGGCGCGTGGCTCCAACCCAGCACCTGGACCGGCTTGGCCGGGCCGGCCTCCTGGACGGCCTGGCCGTTCTCGTCGACCATCGCGCGAACCCGCCCGTAGGCCGTTCCGCTCACGACCGCGTCGCCGGGCTGGAGCGTCCCCCGCATGACCAGCACGGTGGCGACCGGGCCGCGGCCCTTGTCGAGGTTCGCCTCGATGATCGAGCCCTTCGGCATGGCGTCGGGGTCGGCCTTGAGGTCCTCGATGTCGGCCACGAGCAGGATCGTCGTGAGCAGGTCCTGCAGGCCCTGGCCGGTCTTGGCCGACACGTCGATGAACTCGTTCGATCCGCCGTACTCGGCCGGGATGACCTGCTGCTCGGTGAGCTGCTGGCGAACCCGGGTGGGGTTGGCGTCCTCGCGGTCGATCTTGTTGACCGCAACGATGATCGGGACGTTCGCCGCCTTGGCGTGGTTCAGGGCCTCGATCGTCTGCGGCATCACGCCGTCGTCGGCCGCGACCACCAGCACCACGATGTCCGTGACCTCCGCGCCGCGGGCCCGCATGGCGGTGAACGCCTCGTGGCCGGGGGTGTCGATGAACGTGATCTCGCGGCCCTGGACGTGGACCTGGTAGGCGCCGATGTGCTGGGTGATGCCGCCGTGCTCGCCGCCGACCACATCCGTCGAACGGATCGCGTCGAGGAGCAGCGTCTTGCCGTGGTCGACGTGGCCCATGACGGTGACGACCGGCGGGCGCTGGACGAGCCGGGACTCGTCGACGGCCTCGGCGCCCTCATCGTCCTCGTCGTCGGTGATGTCCGCGGAGATGGTCGCCTCGTAGCCGAGCTCGTGGGCAAGCACCTCGAGCACCTCGTCCGACAGCGACGCGGTCGCCGGGACCATCTCCCCCATCTGGAACAGCGTCTTCACGACGTCCGCCGCGGTGCGCCCGGTCTTGTCGGCCACCTCCTGGGCGGTCGCGCCGCGCGTGAGCTTGAGCGCGGGCAGCGTGGGCGCCGGGGCTGCGGCGGGCGCCTGCGCCGCGGCCGCGGGCTGAGCGTCGGCTGCGGCGGGCTGCGCTGCCGCCGATGCGGCCGGTGCCGGCGCGGGTGCCTGAGCCGGGGCGGCCTGGCCGTTGCCGGACGCGGCCGGCGGAGCTTCCGCCGCGGGCTGCGGCGCCGGTTCGGGCTCGGGTTCGGGCTTGCGCTCGGGGAGCGGCTCGACGGCCTGGGCCTTCGGCTTCGCCCCACCGGGAACCGGCTTGCCGCCGGACGCGCGCAGGCGCGGGATGGCCTCGTCGGGCACGGAGGAAGAGGCCGTGCGTCCGCCCAGCCCCATCTCCTCCAGCGCGGCAAGGATGTCCTTGCTCTGGACGTTCAGTTCCCTTGCGAGTTCGTGAACCCTCACGTGGTCGATGCTCCTTCGATGTCCGCCCGTAATGTACTTGCTTCCTCCGGGGACAGGGTCGTCCGCAGCGCCCGGGCCAGCGCGCCCCGCTTGAACGCCGCGTCGCAGCACGTGCGCTCGGCGTGCAGGTACGCGCCTCGGCCTGGGGCCTTCCCGTCCCGATCCACCCGAACCCCTTCAGGGGTCCTGACCAGGCGGATCAGGGCGGCCTTCCCGGCGGTTCCGCGGCAGCCCACGCAGGTCCGAACCGGCGCGCGGCGGGGCCTCGGGCCGGCCACGGGTCAGGCCTCCTCGGAGCCTTCCTCGTCGCCCTCCTCGGGCTCGGCTTCGGCCTCCGCGACGGCGTCTTCGGGCTCGCCGACCTCCTCGGGGGCCGCGTCCACGCCGGCGTCGTCCGTGGTCGATTCCTCCGCGGCGGGTTCCTCGGTGGGCTCGGCTTCGGCTTCCACGGCTTCCTCGGTTTCCTCCGCCTCGGGTGCCTCAGCCTCGGCCTCGGTCACCTCGGGCTCGGCGTCACCAGCGGGTTCGGCCGGAGCCTCCGCTGCCTCCTCGGCGGCAGCTGGTTCGACCTCGGCGGGTTCCTCGGTCGCGGCCTCAGGCGCGGGCGCGGGCTCCGGCTTGCGGCCCTCCTCCGTGAACTGCGTCTCGCTCTTGATGTCGATCCGCCAGCCGGTCAGCCGAGCGGCCAGGCGGGCGTTCTGCCCCTCCTTGCCGATCGCGAGCGACAGCTGGTAGTCGGGCACGATCACCATCGCGGTCTGGGTGTCCGGGTCGATCCGGACCTCCTTGACCTTGGCCGGCTGCAGCGCGTTCGCCACGAACTGCGAGGCGTCGGCCGACCACGGCACCACGTCGATCTTCTCGCCCTTGAGCTGGTTCACGACCATCCGGACGCGCGAGCCCTTCGCGCCGACGCACGCGCCGACGGGGTCGACGGCGGGCTCGTTCGAGGACACGGCGATCTTCGAACGGTGCCCGGGCTCGCGGGCGACCGCCTTGATCTCGACGATGCCCTCCTCGATCTCCGGAACCTCGAGCTCGAACATCTTCTTCAGCAGCCCGGGGTGCGTCCGCGACACGACGATCTGCGGGCCCTTCGTGCCGCGGCGAACCTCGGTGATGTATGCCGTCAACCGGTCGCCGTGGCGGTACACCTCGGAGGGAACCTGTTCGGCCTGCGGGAGCAGCGCCTCGACCTTGCCGAGGTCGAGCAACGTGTACCGGTGGGAGTCCTGCTGGATGATCCCGGTCACGACGTCGCCCTCGCGCCCGGCGAACTCCTCGTACGTGATCTCGCGCTCGGCGTCGCGGAGCTTCTGGTAGATCACCTGCTTGGCGGTCTGGGCGCCGATGCGGCCCTTGAACTCGTCGGTGACCTCGACTTCCTTCTCGGAGAGCACATTGCCCTCCTCGTCGAGCTCCTGTTCCCAGATGCGGAGGTCGCCGGTCTCCGGGTCCATGATCGCCCGGGTCCCGAACAGCTCCTCGTCGAGGTCGGGGTCCTGCTGGCGGCGCCACGACTTGTAGGCCGAGGCCATGGCCTCCTCGAGGCCGGACAGGATCATCTCGAACGGGATGCCCTTCTCCCGCGCGAGCTCCCGTAGCGCTCCGACCAGTTCCTGGTTCACCGCTTCACACTCCGTTCCGCCGGCCCCCACTCGAACACCGTCCGAGCGGAGGCCACGTCCTCGTACCGCAACCGGCGCTCGCCGGCCTCGGTGCGGACCACGACGCCCTCGTCGTCG
>DATLUW010000763.1:0-10500 GCA_035577825.1 Actinomycetota bacterium
CCGGCGCGTACGAGTGCACGAAGTAGAACCGCGTCCCCGACGGGATCCCGCGCGTGATCGGGTGGTCGGCGGTCCACCGGACCTCGTTCCATCCCATGTGGGGAACCTTCACCCCCGGCCCCGGCTCGAGCCGCCGGACGACGCCGGGCACCAGCCCGAGTCCCGGGTCGCCGTCCTCCTCGCTCGCCTCGAACAGCACCTGCATGCCGAGGCACACGCCCAGGACCGGCCGCCCCGACGACGCGAGCTCGCGCACCACCGCGTCCAGCCCGGTCTCGTGCAGCCCGCGCATGCACGCACCGAACGCGCCCACGCCTGGGACGATCGCGGCGTCGGCCCGCGCGGCCTCGTCCGGCGCGGACGTCACCACAGCGCTGCCGCCGACGCGTTCGACCGCCCGGCGGACGCTCCGGAGGTTTCCCATGCCGTAGTCGAGGATCGCGATGCGGGCCACCTACAACGTCCCCTTGGTAGACGGCGCCTCCGCACCACCGGTTCGCCTGGTCGCGTCGCCGAGCGCCTTCGCGAGCGCCTTGAACTCCGCTTCCACGATGTGGTGCGGGCTCCGGCCGGACCGCAGCAGGACGTGCATCGTGATGCCGGCCTCGGTCGCGAACGCCCGCACGAAGTCCTCGGTCAGGCCGGGGTCGTACGTCCCGATCGCCTCCGACGGAACCGGCACGGCGTGCACGACGAACGGCCGCCCGGACAGGTCGAGCGCCACCTCGACGAGCGCCTCGTCGAGCGGCACCGAGATGGATGCGAACCGCCGCACGCCCTCCTTGCCGCCGAGCGCCTCGCGAAAGGCCTTCCCCAGGGCGAGCCCGACGTCCTCCACCGTGTGGTGCCCGTCGACCTCCAGGTCGCCCTTGGCCTGCACGGACAGATCGAACCCGGCGTGCGTCCCGAGCTGCGACAGCATGTGGTCGAAGAACGGGATCCCGGTGTCGACCTGGGACGACGGCGGCCCGTCCAGCCCGATCGAAACGGTGACGGCCGTCTCCTTCGTGGTCCGTTCGACCGAACCGCGGCGCTCCGGCGCGTCGTCGCTCACCAGGACTCCGAGCTCTCGGCGGGGTGCTCGTGGCCCGACGCGGGATCGGCCAGCACCGCCCGCAGCCCGTCGAGGAACGCGGTCGTCTCCTCGGGCGTCCCGGCGGTGACCCGCAGGCAACCCGGCACCACCATCGACAGGTCGCGAACCAGCACGCCGTAGTCGAGCATCGCCTCCCACACCCGCCCCGGCGAGAACGAACCCCGGAACAGCACGAAGTTCGCGTCGGAGGGGAACACCTCCAGCCCCTCGATCGCCGACAGCTCCTCGAAGATGCGGTCCCGCTGGCGGCGGATCGCGTCGAGGATCTCCATCGCCTCGTCGCCGTGGCGGAGCGCCGCGAGACCGGCGGCCTGGGTCGGCGCCGACACGTGGTACGGCAGCCGGACCCGCTGGACGTCCGACGCGACCGCCGGCGAGACCAGCCCGTAGCCGAGCCGCGCCCCCGCCAACGCGAACGCCTTCGAGAACGTCCGCAGCACGGCCACGTTCTCGACGCCGGGATCGACCGCGGCGGTCTTGCCCCCGAACTCGATGTACGCCTCGTCGACCACGACGAGCGCGCCCGTGGCTGCGAGCTGCTCGACCGCCTCGACCGGCTGGGCGTTCCCGGTCGGGTTGTTCGGCGAGCACACGAAGATCAGGTGCGGGTCGGCAGCGGCGGCCTGTTCGACATGGGCGTCGGAGATGACGAACGGCGGCCCGACCGGGATGTGGACCACGTCGGTGTGGGTGCTCCACGCGACGCGCGAGTACACCGGGTACGTGGGCTCGAACGTCACCGCCCGCCGGCCGGGCCCGCCGTAGGCGAGCAGCAGCTGCTGGATGACCTCGTTCGATCCGTTGCCGACGATCAGGCCCTCGACCGGCCAGCCCGTGCGCTCGGCGAGCCGGCCGCGGAGCTCGACCGCCTCCCAGTCCGGGTAGCGGTTCAGCGACAGGCGGGCGACCGTCTCCTGCAGGTCCTTCGCGAACCCCGGCGGCAGCGGGTACGGGCACTCGTTGGTGTTCAGGCGGATCGGGACCGGCCGCTGGGGCGAACGGTACGGCTCCTCCTCGCGGAGGCCCGGGCGGGGTCCCTTCAGTTCGCGGTGCTCCATTCCTGGGTCCTTCCCTCGGCGCCGTCGTCCGACTCGCGCCAGCGCGTGTAGGAGCCGAGCACCTGCACCGCGGCGGCCTCCGTCCGGAGGTCCTCCAGCGCCGCCCGGAAGGCCGGGTCGTGCACCCCGGCCTCGACGTCGAGATAGAAACGGTACTTCCACGGCCCCGAGCCCGACGGCCGGGACTCGAGCTTCACCAGGTTGACCCCCCGCTCCGCGAACGGCCGCAACGCGTGGAACAGCGCTCCCGGCCGGTGGTCGGTGATCAGCACCAGCGAGGTCTTGTCGGGCGGGCCGAGCGGCTCGGGATCGGTCGCCACCGCCGCGAACCGCGTGAAGTTGTCGGGCGTGTCTTGGATCTTGGCGGCGAGGACCGCGAGGCCGTAGACCTGCGCGGCGCGTTCGCTCGCGACGGCCGCCTCGCCGGCCCGCTTCTCCTCGGCGATGCGCTTCGCCGCGCCGGCGGTGTCGTACACCGGCACGATCTCGACCTCCTCGTCGAGGGTGGCCAGGAACTCCTGGCACTGTGCCAGGGCCGCCGGATGCGACGCGACGCGCATGACGTATTCGAGCGGGATGCCCGGCAGCGCGAGCAGCGCGTGGTCGACGCGGACGATCGCCTCGCCGACGATGTGGACGTCGCCCCTCGCGAGCAGGTCGAACGTCTCGGTGATCGAACCGGCCTGCGAGTTCTCGAGCGGAACCACGCCGGCCCGCAGCTCGCCGTTCGCCACGCGGTCGAACACCTGGTGCAGCGTCCGCAGCGGCAGCGGGGTGGCGTCCGGGAACAGCCGATGCGCGGCCTCCTCGGAGTAGGCCCCGGGCTCCCCCTGGTACGCGACGACGTCCGCCATGGTCCGCTCACTCTCCCAGGCCGAATCGCGAGCGTCCGCCCCGCCGGCTCCGCCGTTCGAGCTCGGCGGCCCTCACCGGGATTGACGATTCCGCAGGTCGGGGACACAATCTTCCGAACGATGCGCGGCATGCACGGCACCTGGCGCTGGTCTTGGGGCTCGCAGAGCCCGGCGCCGCCGCGCGTCTGACGCCAGACCAGACGCCGCGTGGCCCCGGGTTCGGGAGACCCGGGGCCATCTGCTTTCCCGGGTCCGCCGAAGCCGAGTCCACCGGCCATCAAACGAAGGAGCACGCCGATGGAATTGCGGGTGCGGCCCTCCGAGGAGGAGTTCGCGTCGCTCGGGCGCGGCCACGCCCTCGCGCCGGTGTGGGCCGAGTTGCTGGGCGACGTGTCGACGCCGGTCGGCGTGTTTCCGGCGCTCGCCGGCGACGGCCCGGGCGCGCTGCTCGAGAGCGTCGAGCGGTCCGAACGGTGGGGCCGGTACTCGTTCGTGGCCGGCGACCCGGCGGCCGTGGTGACGGCCGACTGGGACGGGGTTCGGGTGGAGTCGGTCGCCCGGGAGCTGCCGCTTCCGTGGACGTCGCAGGCTGGACCGGTACTGCCGGCGCTGAAGGAGCTGGCCGCGTCGCTCGGGGCGCCGCACCCGGCCGAGCTACCGCCCGTGACCGGCGGGCTGGTCGGGTGCATCGCGTACGAGGCGGCCGAGCTGCTCGACGGGCACCCGCACCCGGCGGGCGACGCCGGGTGCCCGCCGATGCGGTACCTCGTGGTGGACCGGGCGGTGGTGTTCGACCACTGGCGGCAGCGGATGATCCTGGTCGCCCATGTGCCGCCCGGCGCATACGGGGCGGGCGTGGACGCCCTGCATGCGCTGGCGGAGCGCGTCGCGCTCGGGTCGGGACTGGCCCCGGAGCCGGTCGGGGCCGCCGGCGGCGACGGCGGGACGACGCCGGCGGCGAGCGTGGGCGAGGAGGAGTTCCGTTCGTCGGTGGGGCGGGCGCGTGAGCACATCCTGGCCGGCGACATCTTCCAGGTCGTGCTGTCGCGGCGGCTGTCGGTCCCGTGCGCCGACGGCGGGCTCGCCGTCTACCGGCGACTGCGGGTGACGAACCCGAGCCCGTACATGTTCTTCCTGCGGATGCCCGACGGGCTGGAGCTTGCGGGGTCGTCGCCCGAGCCGCTCGTCCGGGTGGAGAGGCGCCGGGTCACGACACGGCCGATCGCCGGAACGCGCCGTCGGGGCGCGACCGCCGATGAGGACGCCGCCCTGGAGCACGAGCTGCTGGCCGATCCGAAGGAGCGCGCCGAGCACGCGATGCTGGTCGACCTCGCGCGGAACGACCTCGGCCGGGTGTGCACCGCCGGTTCGGTCCGGCCGACCGAGCTGATGGAGGTCGAACGGTTCTCCCGGGTGATGCACATCGTCTCGACGGTGGAGGGCGACCTGCGCGAGGGGCTGACCCCGCTCGACGCGCTGGCGGCCACGTTCCCGGCGGGAACCGTGACCGGGGCGCCGAAACGGCGCGCGATGGAGATCATCGCCGAGGAGGAACCAACGGCCCGCGGACCGTATGCGGGTGCCGTCGGCTACCTGACGTTCGCGGGCGACCTCGACGTCTGCATCACGATCCGAACGGCAATCCTGCAGGGCGGCATGGCCCACGTGCAGGCGGGGGCGGGCATCGTGTACGACTCCGACCCGGAGCGGGAGCTCCGCGAGACCGAGGCGAAGGCCAGCGCGCTGATGCCGGCGGTGGGGGCGGTGCCGGCCGGGGAGGCCGGGCCGCCCGCGGTCGTCGAGGAGGTGACGGTGGCATGACCGTCCTCGTCGTGGACCACTACGACTCGTTCGTCTACAACCTCGTGCAGCTCGTCGAGTCGCTCGGCCACCCGACCGAGGTCGTCCGCAGCGACGCCGAATCGGCCGATGCGCTCGTCGAACACCGGCCCGCCGCGGTGATCCTCTCGCCGGGCCCCGGACGCCCGGAGGAGGCCGGGTGCTTCGTCGGCCTGGTCGGCGCGCTGCCGCCGGAGATTCCCCTCCTGGGCGTGTGCCTCGGCCACCAGGCTCTCGGCGCGGCGTTCGGCGGCACGATCGATCGTGCCCCCGAGCCCGTCCACGGCAAGACCAGCGCGATCCGGCACGACGGGACCGGCCTGTTCGAGGGCGTCCCGGACCCCTTCGAGGCTGGCCGCTACCACTCGCTCGTGATCGACGAGCGCGACGTGCCGAACGAGCTCGAGGTCATCGCGACCACGGACGGCGGGCTGGTCATGGCGGTGCGCCACCGGACGCTGCCGAGGTTCGGCGTGCAGTTCCACCCGGAGTCGATCCTCACGCCCGAGGGGCCCCGGATCGTCGAGAACTTCCTCCGCCTGACCTGAATCGAGCTGGGCGGCGACGGATCAGGCGGCCTTCGGAGCGGACTTCCGCCCGGCCGGCCGTTCGACCTGCAGCTGATTCCGGCTCGTCGGCATGGCTTCGAATGCCGGTTCGTCGTCGAACGCGGGGTCGATCACCGCGGCCAGGTCCTCCTTCGTGACCAGGCCGAGTCGCTCGAGCACCCAGTCGACCAGCCGGAGCGGAACGCCGAACATCACCGGGGCCATCGTGATCGTGACCTCGACGCGGTTGATCACGACCTCGGGCCCCACAGGCGGCCGGGGCGCCTTCGCGGGAGCCTTGGCCGGAGCCTTGGCCGGAGCCTTGGCCGGGAGCTTGTGAACGGTCGCGCCGGTGGCTGCCATCTCGGTCCTCCTTCGTCTGCTGTATCGAACGTAGGCTCGTCCGCGCGCCGGCGGGGGGTCGGAAGTCCCGTTCCGGAAGGGTCCAGCCGACTGCCCGTCCTCGTCCACGGACGGATTCTCCGGACGGCGGATGACAACCTGTTGCGCGGCGACGGCGGGTGGGGGTACAAGGGCACCGGGATGGCCGGGCTGGAGATCGGGAGCACGCTCGGCGGCTACCGCATCGAGGGCGTCATCGGCCGGGGAGGCATGGGCGTCGTCTACCTCGCCGAGCACCTCCGCTTGCAGGTCCGCCATGCCCTGAAGGTCGTCGCGCCGGAGCATGCCGGCGACGAGCAGTTCGTCGAGCGATTCCTGCGGGAGGCGCGGCTCGCCGCCTCGCTCGAGCACCCGAACATCATCCCGATCTACGGCGCGGACGAGGTCGACGGGATCCCGTTCATCGCCATGCGCTACGTCCGCGGGTCGAACCTCGGCGATCTCATCGACCGGGAGGGCGCGCTCGACCCGGACCGGGCCCTCGCGATCCTCGACCAGGTCGGCTCCGCGCTGGATGCCGCCCACGCGCAGGGCCTCGTGCATCGCGACGTCAAGCCCGCGAACATCCTCATCGGTGAACCCTCGAGCCCGGGTTTGATCGGGCAGGTGTTCCTGACGGACTTCGGCCTGACGAAGCGGGCCGACTCGACCTCGAAGCTGACGAAGACCGGGTTCTACCTGGGAACGCTGCAGTACTGCGCGCCCGAGCAGCTCCGCGCCGAGCCGCTCGACGGCCGGACCGACGAGTACGCGCTCGCCGCCGTGCTGTTCGAATGCCTGACGGGGACGCCGCCGTTCGAACGCGAGATGGAGGCGCAGGTCGTGGCGGCGCACCTGGCCGACGAGCCGCCGTCCGCCAGCGCGAGGCGCCCGCAGCTCCATGTGCAGGTCGACGCGGTGATCGCGCGCGGGATGGCGAAGTCGAAGGAAGACCGGTACCCGACCTGCGCGGCCCTGATGGCCGCGGCCCGCGAGGCGCTGGCGCACGGGCCGGCCGCGGGCGTCCCCCCCGCGCCGCCGCCGCCGCCGACGTCGGTCGGACGGGCGTCGGCGAAGGCGCCGCCGGGCGACGGCCCGCCGAAGCCCCCGCCCGGCGGCCTGCTGCCCGCCGACGAGGCCCGAAGGCGAACCCGACGGGTCGGAGTGCTGCGGATCCTCATCCCCATCATCGTCGTGGCGGGGCTGATCGGGGCCACCCTGACCGTGATGAACGGGCGGAAGAACGGGGCCGCCGGCCCCACCACCGTTCCGCCCCCGACCGGACAGGTCTCGGCCTCGCCGCCCGGCCCCGGCCCGTCCGGCACCCCCTCCGGCACGACCGGAGCGACGAGCCACCCGACCTCCGGTCCACAGTCGAGCCCGAGCCCGCCGCCGACGAACCCGCCGCCGAGTCCCGTGAACGAGGTCGTCGGAACCGTCGACATCCCCAAGGACCCGATCGCCGCCTCGTTCGGACAGGGGTCCGTGTGGATGACCTGCCTCGGAGACAACTTCCACGGCGTCGTCGCACGGATCAACCCCGGGACCAACCGCGTCGTGAAGCAGATCGACGTCGGCGGGGTCCTTTCGGGAGGGGCGTTCGGCGACGGGTTCCTGTGGATCGTCGACGGGGACGGAACGGCGAAGCGGATCGACCCGCTGCTCAACCTCGTCACCGCGACGGTGAAGGTCGGCGGCGGGCCGCTCGGCATCGCCGTGGGTGGGGGCGCCGTCTGGGTCGCCGAGGCCGGGAAGGTGATTCGCATCGACGAGTCGACCAACAAGGTCGCGGCCAGGATCCACGTGCCGGGGATCCTGGACGGGATCGCGTTCGGAGCGGGCTCCCTCTGGGTGAGCGACGACCAGGGGGGAACGGTGTCCCGGATCGACCCGGCGACGAACACGGTGGAGGCGGCGATCCACGTGGGGGGCCGCCCGGACACGGTGGTGTTCGCCGAGGGAGCCGTGTGGGTCGCTCGGATCGACAACGGGACGGTCGTCCGGATCGACCCTGCCACCAACGGCGTCGTCACGACGATCAAGGTCGGACTGCAGCCCTACGGCGGGACCGGCGGCGCCGGGTCCATCTGGATCGTCAATCAGAAGTCCGATTCGGTCTCCCGCATCGATCCGGCGACCAACGAGGTCACGGCGACCATCGACGTGGGCGACCTTCCGTTCGCCGCGACGTTCGGCGACGGCGAGGTGTGGGTCGCGAACGGCGGCCAGGCCAACGTCTCGCGGATTCAGCCGTAGCGGCGAGTTGCCGGTTCCCGGCGGGCGGGTGAGGCTACGCAGCGCGGGACACCTATGGACAATCCACCGGTACGCGACGCGTCACGTGGCCGCGCCCCCCGAACCGGGATGAACGCCCGTCGGGTCGCCGGCCTCGCCGCGGCGATCCTGCTCCCCATTGGCGCGACCATCCTCGGGACGCAGACCTCCGTGGGGCAGTTCCCGTCGATCCCGTACTTCATGTCCGTGCTGGTCGCGGCCGCGCTCGGCCGGCTGGTGGCGGGGCTCGTGGCGACGGCGCTGTCCGTCGCCCTGCTCGACTACTACTTCGTCGGACCGTCGCACGGCTTCGGCGTGGACGGCGAGGCCGCGTTCGCGCTGGCGGCGTTCGCGGCCGTGGCGATCGTCGTGTCGGAGATCCTTGCCCGGCGCGACGTGGCCATCGAACAGGCCCGCACGGCCCGCCGGCGGCTGGAGCTCGTATCGAACGCCAGCGAGCTGCTCGCGCAGTCCCTCGACTACCCGGCCGCGTTCACCCGGCTCGCCGAGCTGGTCGTCGGGGACTTCGCCGACATCTGCCTGATCGACGTCCGGAGCGCGGACGGTTCGATCGAGCGCGTCGCGGCGGCGCACCGGGACCCGGCCAAGCAGCCGCTCGTCGACCGGCTGCGGGACCGCTACCCGCCGGACCCGGCGGGCGAGCACCCGGTGGCGCGGGTCACGCGCTCGGGGACGCCGGAGTCCCGGCCGGTCATGTCGGCGGCGTTCCTGAAGGCGACCACGCGCGACGACGAGCACTTCCGGCTGACCCGGGAGCTGGGGTTCCAGTCGTTCATGTGCGTCGCGCTGGAGGCCCGGGGCTCGATCCTCGGCGCGGTGACGTTCGTGTCGTGCGATCCGCGGCGGCGGTACGGGCCCGGCGACCTCGACGTGGCCGAGGAGCTCGCGCGGCGGGCGGCGCTGCGGCTCGACAACGCCCGGCTGTTCACCGAGGAGCACCTGGCGCGCGCGGAGGCCGAGGAGCGCCGGCAGCGTATGGCGGTGCTCGCGACGGCCGGGAGCCGGCTTGCGGCCTCGCTCGACTACCAGGCCACGCTCTCGTCGGTGCTCGACCTCGCGGTGGCCTTCTACAGCGAGCATGCGGTGGTGTTCCTCGGGCGGGACCCGGGCGCGATGACGATCACGGCGACAGCGCACCGGGACCCGGCGGTGGGCCGGCGGGTCGAGGAGGTCCTGCGCCGTTACGTGCCCGACGCGGCCAATCCCGACTCCCAGATCGCAGAGGCGGTGCTGACGGGCCGGCCGGTCCGCATCCGCCCGCTCACGGAGGAGCAGATGCTCGAAGCCGGCCTGTCGCCGAAGCTGATCGAGGCGAATCAGCAGGTCCAGGCCCGGTCGGGCGTCATCGTCCCGCTCCGCGGCCACGAGGGCGTGATCGGCGCGCTGTCGCTGACGAACTCCTCCGAGGGCGTCGACATGGACGCGGACGACGTCGACTTCGCGGTGGAGTTCGCCGACCGGGTCGCGGTCGCCCTCGAGAACGCCTCGCTCTACGAGGCCCAGCGGCGCGTGTCGCACCTGCTCCAGCAGGGCCTGCTGCCGAACAGTCTCCCGGACATCGCCGGCCACGAGGTGGCCGCCCGGTACGTGGCCGCCGGGCCGGCGAGCGAGGTCGGGGGCGACTTCTACGACGTGATCGTGCTCGGGCCGGACGCCACCCTGATCGCGGTGGGCGACGTGTGCGGCCGGGGCCCGGAAGCGGCGACCGTCATGGGGAAGGCCCGGGCGACCCTCCGGGCGCTGGTCCGGCGGATCGAGTCGCCGGCCGCGCTGCTGTGCGAGGTGAACGACATCCTGCTCGCCGAGTCGCTGGACGGGCGGTTCGTCACGGCGGGGATCATCCGCCTGGAGCCGGGGCGGGCCCGCATCGCCCTGGCCGGCCACCCCCGGCCGGTGCTGGTGGCACCTGACGGCGCCGCCTCGCTCGTCGGCGACCACGGCCCGCTGCTCGGCATCTTCGACGAGGTGGAGTTCGCGGAGACCGTCGTTGCCGTCGATCCGGGCGCCGGGCTCGTGACGTTCACCGACGGGATCGAGACGCGGCGGGTGCACGCCGAGGACCGGGCGCTCGAGATCATCGGGGCGAACGCCCGCGGGACCGCGGCGGAGCTGGCAGACGCCGTGGCGGAGGCGGCCGCGGTCGGCGGCACCTCGGGCGACGGTGACCAGACGGACGACGACGTCGCTGTGGTGGCCATCCGGAGGCTGCGATGAGCGGCGGCGCGCTGGGACCGCCGGACGCCCCGGAGATCGTCCTGGAGCTGTCCGGCGACCTCGACATGGCCGCCGTCGATGGCGCCGAGACGCGACTCCGTGCGGCGCTCGCGTCCCAGCCCGGACGGCTGGTGGTCGACCTGTCCGCCGTGACGTTCCTCGATTCGAGCGGGATCCGGCTGCTACTGCGAGCCGACGAGCTGGCCCGTGGACGC
>DATLUW010000764.1:0-4209 GCA_035577825.1 Actinomycetota bacterium
CCTTGGCGCTGATGTTGTTCGTCCCTGGAATCCGGCCCGGACGCCGGGTCCCGTGCCGGCTCGATGACGCGCGATTTCGGCCGATGCCAGGTCCGCGCAGTGGCCCGGCGCAGCGACCGCCGTCCCGGGGGTGCAGGGCGCGCGAAGTGGGAGAATGTCCCCTTCGTTCTGTCGAATCAGGTCCGCGATCGGGTCGGGGAGGAGTTCGTCGTGCGTGGAATGGAGCCGGGCGACGTCGGTGAGCTGACGGGGGCGCAGGACCCCCGCGTGTCGCCGGACGGGCAACAGGTCGCATACGTCGTGTGGCGGATCGACCGCGACGCGAACGAATACCGGAGCGCCGTGTGGATCGCTCCCCTCGCAGGCGGGGGCGAACCCCGGCAGTTCACCTCCGGCACGAAGCGCGACGGATCGCCGCGGTGGTCGCCCGACGGCTCGAGCATGGCGTTCACCTCCAATCGCGAGAGCGACGCCGCGCAGGTCTACGTGATGCCGGTCGCCGGCGGCGAGCCGCGCAAGCTCACCGACCTCAAGGAGGACTCGCACCAGCTGGCGTGGTCGCCCGACGGGACGCGGATCGCGTTCGCCGCCAGGGTTCCCGACGGGGCGTACGAGGAGAGCGACCCGAAGAAGCGAACCCCTCGGCGCTTCACGCGTCTGCAGTACAAGCTCGACAACGAGGGCTGGACGGGCGACCGCCGAACGCACCTGTTCGTGGTGGACGCCGACGGGGGGGCTCCCGCGCGGCAGCTCACCGACGGCGACTTCGAGGACGACGGCCCGGCGTGGTCGCCGGACGGCTCGAAGATCGCGTTCGCATCGGCCCGCGACGACGACTGGGACACGACGGTCGTCCGCGACATCTACGTCGTGGACGCCGACGGCGGCGAACCCGAGCTCCGGACGCACCAGGACGGGTACGCCGCGCTGCCGTCGTGGTCGCCGGACGGGACCGCGATCGCCTACCTGTTCCGCGAGGGCATCTTCGACGACCCCCGCCACGGCCAGGTCGCCGTCGTCCCGGCGGGCGGCGGCGAGCGGAGGGTGCTCACGGCGTCGCTCGACCGCAACTGCGAGGTCTACCCGACCGTGCGCGAGCCGGTGTGGGAGGGCGACGCGCTGCTCTTCGCCATCGAGGACGCCGGGAACAACCCGGTCTACCGGGTGCCGGGCGACGGCTCCGCCGAGCCCGAGCTCGTGCTCGGCGGCGACCACATCCTGACCGGGTTCGACTCGGTGGGCGGCCGGCTGGTCCACTCGGCGACGACGCCGACGCGCCTCTCCGAGGTGTACGTCGGCGACCGCCAGCTGACGTCGGTGGGCGACGCGTTCGCGTCCGCGCGCGAGCTGTCCGAGCCCGAGCGGTTCGTGGCGACCAGCGAGGACGGCACTGAGATCGAGGCGTGGATCATGCGGCCGGTCGGGTTCGAGCCGGGGAGGAAGTACCCGACGCTGCTCAGCATCCACGGCGGGCCGTTCACGCAGTACGGGAACAAGTTCTTCGACGAGTTCCACGTCGAGACGGCGGCCGGGTACGCGGTCCTGTACTCCAACCCGCGGGGGTCCTCGGGCTACAGCGAGGAGCACGGGCGCGCGATCCGCGGCCCCGTCGAGGGCGGCCCCGGCTGGGGGACCCGGGACTACGAGGACTGCATGGCGGTCGTGGACGAGGCGATCAGGAAGTTCGACTTCGTGGACGGCGAGCGGCTCGGCGTGCTGGGCGGCTCGTACGGCGGCTACATGACCACGTGGATGCTGGGGCACACGGACCGGTTCCGCGCGGGCTGCAGCGAGCGCTCGTGCAACAACTTCCTGCTCGAGGGCGGCTCGGCGGACATCGGGTGGATGTTCAAGGGCGAGCTGGGGGCGTTCTGGTTCGAACGGCCGGACGCGTACCTGCAGGTCTCGCCGTCGACGTACGCGACGAACATCACCACGCCGGTGCTGATCATGCACAGCGAGAACGACCTGCGGTGCCCGGTCGGCCACGCCGAGGACCTGTTCGCGATCCTTCGGCTGCGCAAGCAGGAGGTGGAGCTGGTGCGGTTCCCGGAGGAGAGCCACGAGCTGTCGCGGAGCGGCTCGCCGGCGCACCGGATCATGCGCTTCGAGATCCTGCTCGACTGGTTCGACCGGCACCTCAAGAAGGACTAGCCGCGGGCGGTGTCCGGCCGGTATGTGGGGGGCGGGCCTCGGGTTCGTGGCTAGGGCGAGATCTCCAGCAGGCGCACGTCGAAGGTCTGCGGCGTCACGCACGTGACCTTCGAGTAGTAGAGGTCGCGCCCCATCGCGCCCACGTCGTCGACCGACAGATGCGACGCGGTCGTGCCGTCCGGCAGCGTGAAGATCACCTCGGGCGGTCCGTTCAGCGGGTCGGCCACGATCTTCGCCACGGAGTCGCACTGGACGCCCTCGCGGACGTAATACGCGGTGCCGTCCGGCGCCACCGCCGCCCACCACTGGTTCTTGCCGCCGCCGTTCACGAGCTTTGTGGTCGTGTCCGCCTTGCGGTTCCATTCGAACACGTTGCAGGTCGGCGCGCAGCGGTGCCAGACCGCGAACTTCCCGCTGATCTGGCCCGGCGCGACGCTGTGAGTCGCGTCGAAATGGATGGTGTCGAGCACCCGCGTCTTCCCCGTCGCCGTCGTGAAGACCCGGATCGTCTGCGTGTGCGAGTCGAGCGCCAGCCGCCCGAACAGCAGCCGCCCGCCCGACAGGCTCGGACGGAACTCGAAGTTCGGCGTGTTGACCTTGTTGCCCAGCTTCGTCCGCTCCTGCTGCTCGAGGTCGTAGCGATAGATGTTCACGTTGTTGCCGGACTCGGTCTGCTGGAACACGGCCGTGGTGCCGGTGATGCCGCCGACGAACGCCACCTTCCCGGGCGCCCCGAGCGAGATCGGCGACTCACCCTGCTTCGAGGCGAGCGCGCGGTAGTCCCCCGGGTGGTCGGCCGGCGCCTCGGACCATCCGAGCCACGAGCCGTCGGCGGCCCCGCCGAGCTCGTTGGCAGCGGTCGTCTTCACCGGCACGTCGACCACGCCGGCGCGCGACGGCAAGGCCGTTGCGAACACGAGCGATCCGAGGCCGACGGCGAGAACGGCGATGCGGCGGGTGCGAACGGTCATTCGGACTCCTCCCTGGAGTGGGCGCCATTGTGTCCGAACCGTCCCGACCCGGGCAATGCACTCGTGGTCAGGGCAGGACCAGCACCCGACGGACCGTGGGGAGCCCGCTCGCGAGCTGGCCCCACGTCGACCCGGCGTCGTTCGAGGCGAACACCAACCCGTCCTCGGTCCCGAACGCCACGAACGCCCCGTCCGGGTGCGCGTCGAGGCAGTAGGTGTCGACGTTGTCGGCGAACACGTCGGGCAGGCCGCCGCGGCAGCGTTCGAACGGTCCGCCCGCGGCCGCGCCCCGGTACAGGGCGGCCCGATCGCCGCGCGGGCCGGTCGACGCCGACACCAGCAGCGTGTCGCCGCATACGGTCACGGCCCGCGAGTAGACCGCGTCCAGGCCGTCGGTGCGGGTGGTCCACGTGGCGCCCTCGTCGGCGCTCGAGGCCAGCCCGCCGGCGCAGGCCGCCAGCACGAGCCCGTACGTGATCGCAACCTGGTGCACGTCGGCGTCGATGTCGATCGTCGGTGTCCAGGTCTCTCCGCGGTCGGTGGTCCGGAGGATCCCGCCGACGTGGACGTTCGCGTAGACGGACTCGCCCCATTCGGTGAGCGAACGGGTGTCCGGCGGGCCGCCCCACGGCGTGTACCACCCGTCGCGCCCCTCCGCCCGATCGAACCCCTCGTAGGCGACGGCGCCCTCATCGGTCACGCGGAACAGCCGCGCCTCGGACGTCCCGACCATCATCGAATCGGTGAACGCGAGGCACTTCGCGGTGTGACCCTCGACGGCGGCGACGCGTGCCCAGGCGTCCGGCGCGCCGCCCACCGACCGCCAGAGCTCCGAGCCGTCCACGATCGCCCACAGGTCCTCGCGGTCCTGGGTGGCGGCGGTCACCGCGCGGCCCTCGAGGTGGGTCGGGCCCGGAGTCCCGCCCTCGTCGAACGTCCGGATGCCGCCCGCGCCGGCCACGAGGATCGTCGTCATGCGTTCGATGCTCTCACGGTTCGTCGATCGCGTTCCGCCGCGAGAGACTGGCTGGATGCAGCGGCCGTCGATGTTCGAGTTCGCCGGTGGGGAGGAGGCGTTCCTCGC
>DATLUW010000765.1:0-9035 GCA_035577825.1 Actinomycetota bacterium
CCACGCGGTCGTTCGCGGTGGCGGTGGTGCACAGCACGGGGACGTCCGCGGGGAGGTCGTCGAGCACGCGGGCGATGCGGCGGTAGTCCGGGCGGAAGTCGTGGCCCCAGTCGGAGATGCAGTGGGCCTCGTCGACGACCAGCAGCCCGGTGGTCTTCAGCACGTCGGGCAGGACGTTCGCGCGGAACTCGGCGTTGTTCAGTCGCTCGGGCGAGATGAGCAGCAGGTCGACGGCGTCGTGGGCGATCTCCTCGGCGATGGCGTCCCAGTCGTCGCGGTTCGCCGAGTTGATGGTGGCCGCCCGCACTCCGATCCGACGGGCCATGTCGATCTGGTTGCGCATCAACGCCAGCAGCGGCGACACGAGCAGGGTCGGCCCCCGTCCGTCCCCCCGGAGGAGGCGGGTGGCGATGAGGTAGACCGCGCTCTTGCCCCACCCGGTTCGCTGGACGACGAGCACCCGGCCGCCATCCGCGTACAGCGCTCGGATGGCTTCGAGCTGACCCGAGCGGAACGAGGCCTCGGGACCAAGCATGCCCCGGAGCAGGTCGGTGGCGCGTTCCTCGATGTTCGTGGCGAGCATGAGGCTCAAGCGTATCCGCGAACGACGACACGGCCCGAGGAACCTCGTCGACAAATCGTGACGGGTCGGCCTAGAGTCCGCCGGTGCGCCTCCGCCCGCTCCTGCCCGTCGCCCTTGTCATGGCGCTGTTGCTGATGGTCCCGGCACTCCCCGCGAGCGCCGGCGCGGGCGCTTGGACGCGCGGGAACCAGCCCGGGGGCCTCGTGCAGTCGGCCGCCCTGTCGGGGCAGCAATGCCTGGTGGCAACGGGCGGCGGCCTCTGGCGATCCACCGACACGTGCCGGCACTGGACGCTCGTCACGGCCCTCGCCCACCGGTACGTGAGCCCCGTCGTGGCGGATCCCAAGCGGCCGGGGACGTTCTACGCAGCCGCAGACCCCGGCGGCCTGCTGCGCAGCCGGGACGGAGGAGCGACCTGGACGACGCCGGCCAACCAACCCGGCTTCGGGTTCTACCGGTGGCTCGCGACGGACCCCTCCACCCCGAACACCGTGTGGCTGGTCGACCAGGACGGCGTCCCGTTCCGGAACCAGAACTCCGGAACGGGCACGTGGAATCGCTTCGATGCCGGCCTTCCGCCCAACGGACTCAACGGCGTCGTGGTGGATCCGGCGACCGGGGACACGTTCGGCTGGGGCTCGGACCACGTGGTCCGGCTGCCGTCAGCGGGCTCGACGTGGGAGGACGCGACGGGAAACTTCCCCCCCAACGTCAGCTTTCAGTCCGTCGTCGTTCTCCCGGAGGGGGTGGTCGCGTTCACGGGGTTCGGGGCCTACGACCTGGACACCACCACGCCCGCGCACTGGTCGGACTTCAACGCCGGCGTCACGCCGGGTCACCTGTTCCTGGGGACGGTGGACGGGGCGGGAACGGCGTATGGGCTCGATTCGGGGGAGCACGTCTGGAAGCGGGGCCATGCCGACTCGAACTGGTCGGACGACGACGCGGGCCTCCCCGCCGGTGTCGCATCGGGCCTCTGGGCCGACATCGCGCACGGGGGACACGTCCTGGCGGGGACCGCGGCCCATCCCGCGCCGGACCTCGGGCAGGGGCCGCTGTGGCGGACCGCCGACGGCGGCGCGACGTGGGCGCGGGCCGCCGGCGGCATCCAGGCGGTCGAGCCGCGGTCGATCGCGGTAGATCCGCATCACGCCGGAACGGTGCTCGCGGCGACCGTCAGCGACGGCGTGGAGCGTTCGACCGACGGCGGGAAGACGTGGAAGTCGTCCAACAGCCTGCAGGTCCAGCCGCAGATCGTCGTCCTCGACCCCCAACAGCCCAACATCGCGCTCGCGACGACCGCCGGCCCCGGTGCACTCGAGCGGTCGGTCAACGGCGGCGCCTCGTGGTCGGCGGTGGCGGGGCAGAACCCGTCGGAGATCGCGTTCGACGATCGGGGCATCGGGTGGGAACTGGCGTCCACCGAGATCGAACGTTCGGCGGACGGCGGGAAGACCTGGACGGCGTACAACGGGCTCGGCGGCCTCCAGCATCAGGTTCCGTCCGCGCTGGTCCCCGACGAGGAGGTCCCAGGGGCGCTGTTCGCCGGGTCGATCCACGGGGTGTACCGGCTGCCGCACAAGGGCGACACGTGGGGCCGCGTCGGGCTGTCCGGCGACCGGGTGTACGCGATCGCGGTGGACGGCGCGCACCCGTCGACGGTGTACGCGGGCGCCGCGGACGGGGTGTGGCGCTCGACGAACGACGGCCTCAGCTGGCATCACGTGCTGACCGCGCCGGCCACCTACTTCCTCGCGACGGCGCCCGGTCACGCGGGGGTCGTCTACGCCTCAGCGCCGAAGGGCGTTCGCCGCTCGATCGATGGCGGCACGACCTGGAAGACGCTCGGGACCTTCGGCGAGCGGCCGTTCGCGCTGGCGGGGTCGGCGGACGGCCGGACGGTGTTCGCGGCCACGAGCGGTCTCGGCGTCCAGGCCTGGACGGTTCCCGCCTGATCCACGGCTGCCTGCCGGGGGACGTCGCCGGTCAGTCGTAGTGCGTGGAGCCGCGGGAGCCGGCGTAGCGAACTCCGCCGACCTCGAGCTCCTCGCGTTGCGCGGCGTCTGCCTTCAGGGCGGACTCGATGACCGCGAGGAGGCGGGCCCCCTCCTGGTCGGGGTCGGTGCTCTTCGGTTCCGCGGCGGTGCTCTGCAATCTGGCGTCGACCTCGAAGATCAGCACGCCGCTCCACGTGCGGTCGTCGTCGTTCACGTCCGGCCCCCTCCTTGGATCAGGCGCCCCTGGTCGTGGCTCCGCCCGGCGTGGCCCGCGGACGCGACGGGTGCATCTGCCGCGACGCGGCCTCGCCGGGCCGGCGGATCGAGATCTGCTCCATGCCCTCCTGGACCCACCGGCATCCGCAGTCGCTGCACGAGGCACGGGGCCTGGGGCCCAGGACGACCAGGATTCGGGTGGATTCGCAGTTCGGACATCGCGACACGGTGCCTCCCTCGTTGCTTCGGCGTCCGGGAGAGTGAGGAAGAACCGGAGACGCGGGTCCCGAGTTCGGTCGCTCGTCGCGAACCGCAGGCGGGAATGCCTGCTCGCCCGCGAGTCTACTCCGGTCGACCGCCCGGGGTGGTTTCAGTCGGGGTCGGCGCCGAGCCCGAAGGGGCTGCCCTCCGAGTCGCGGCAGACGCTCCAGCGCTCGCCGGGGTGGATGACCTCGCCGCCGAGCTCGCGGACGCGCTCGATGGCCGCAGCCATGTCGGGCACCCGGAAGTACGGGAGCGACACGCGGTCGCCGGGGCCGGTCCCGCGGGGGTGGACGCCGAGCGCGGGGCCGTCGGTGTGCGTCTGCCAGCCCTGCCCCTCGTCCTCGCCGCGGGCGTCGAGCTCCACGCCCAGGACGCCGCGCCAGAACCGCAACGCGCGGTCGGGGTCGTCCGCGGGGAACTCGACGAGCCGGATCGGGGAGGTCATCTGGGCTCACCCTACGACCACGGCGCCGGAACCGACTCGACATGGACGCTCGCGCCTTGGCGCGACCGGGCCGACCCTGGCCCCGGTCCTGGCTCCGGCTCCGGCTCGGCAAACCGAGTAGGGTCAGTGGGTTCATGCTGTCGGCCCAGTCCCCTGCCGGCGGTCGTCCGACCAGCCATCCAGCAGAGGGAGAGCGGCCTTGCGCCATTCGAAACGCGCGCTTCGATTCCGGTTCGGGTTCCTGTCGTTGACCATTGCGGCGCTGCTCGTGCCCGCGACCACGGCCTCGGCGGACGGAAGCTGCAGGTTCGAGCTCGTGTTGCACCCCGAGGTCGGCGGGAGTCAGCCGTTCGACCAGCTGTACGGCATCGACGCGCTGTCAGGGACGAACATCTGGGCCGTGGGCAGCAGCGGGGCGGCCGCCAAGCCGCTCGTCGAACACTGGATCAACCACGACTGGTCGATCGTGGCGGCGCCGGACAAGGGTTCGACGACCGAGCTGTACGACGTCACGGCCATCAGCCCGACGAACGTGTGGGCCGTGGGCTACTACACACCCTCCGCCGGCGGCCACAACCGCACGCTGATCGAGCACTGGAACGGGCACGCGTGGAACATCGTGGCGAGCCCGAACCCCGTGGCCGGGGCCGACAACTTCCTCAAGGGGATCGACGCGGTTTCGGCGACGAACATCTGGGCGGTCGGCTCGAATGGACGCCCGGGGAGCAAGACGATCATCGAGCATTACAACGGGTCCAAGTGGGTGACCGTGCAGGGCGCGTCCCTGCCGCTCGGCGGCGACCTGCAGGACGTGTCGGCGATCTCCAGGACGAACGTGGTCGCGGTGGGTGCCGCGGCGACGTCGGGGGGAACCGACGGCCTCGTCGAGCGCTTCGACGGTGCGCACTGGAACCAGGAGATGGTCCCGGCCGAGGCCACGGCCGGCGCGGTCTTGAACGGCGTGTCCGCCGTGAGCGGCTCGGCGCAGTGGGCCGCGGGGAGCCGGACCGGCTCTGCGTCGCTGCAGACGCTGACCCTGCGGGACACCGGAACCTCCGGCTGGAACGTCGTCGACAGCCCGAATGTTGGGACCGACAAGATCAACTTCTTCAACGACATCAGCGCCGTGTCGGCGACCAACGCCTGGGCGGTGGGTGAGTACGACAGCAACAGCTTCGTCCGCCGGACGCTCGTCGCCCACTTCTCGAACGGCAGCTGGAAGGTGGTCGCCAGCCCGAACCGGGGGACCGACGACAACCGGCTGTTCGGGGTGGACATGCCGTCGGGGACGAACGTGTGGACCGTGGGAACGGCGAACCACCCGATCGGGTCGACCGGGCTCATCGAGCACAACTGTTGAGCGTGCCCGTGGTCCGTGCCAAGCCGGAGCACGCAGGCGGCGCGCCGTGGGAAGCTGACGTGGTGGATCGTGCGGCGTTCATGGAGCTCGTTCGCGAGCAGGGGGACGCGGCGGACGCGCGGGTGCTCGGGCGCGTGTTCGTGTGGGCCGACCAGCACGAGCTCAGGGACACGTGGGAGCCGAAGTCGGCGCACGGCGGTTCGTGGCTTCCGGTGATGAAGCGGGTCGAATGGGAACCGACGCCCATCGGGATCGAGTCGACCCCGCCGCGACTGTTCGTCTCCGGCGAGCGGCTCAGACGACACCATCCGTTTCGCATGGACAAGCGGTGGCAGTCGGTGCTGGACCAGCTGCACGAGGTCCGGGGCGTGGCCCGGACCGAGAACGACCTCTCCCCGAACATCCGCCTCCGCGACCTCGACGACGACGCCGTGTGGTCGCCCTTCTTCCAGGTCATCGAGGCGGTGATGGCCGAGGTGCGGCGGTCGTCGGAGCGCGGAATTCGCTGAAGGCCGATGGGGGGTCTCCACCCCGGAGATCGCCGTTCGTGCGACGAGCCGCGGTGGCAGGGCGACGGGTCGGTCAGATCGTCCGGATCTCGGCCCGTTCCGCGAGTTCCGCGGCGCGCGCGGGATCGAGGCGGCCCGCCCCGGGGATCTCCGCATTGGCTGCGGCTGTTCCGAGCGCATGCCGGAGGGCCGCAGGCCAGTCGGCGCGCCGATCCAGGGCCACGACGAGCCCCGCGAGGAACGCGTCGCCGCTCCCGACCGGGTAGCGACCGCGCTCGTACTGGACGCCCTCGTACCGGGTGCCGTCGGGCGCCGCGACGACGACGCCCTCGAGGCCCCGGGTCACGATCCCCGCGTGCCCGTCGCCGCCTGCCATCTCCCGGATCCTGACGGCCGCCGCGAGCGCATCGTCCCGGGTGGCCGTGGGAACGTCGAGGAGCCGGCCCACCTCGTCCGCGTTCACCTTCACGACGTCGGGCCCCGTCTCGAGCGTCCGCCGGAGCCGCTCGCCCTCGGCGTCGATCGCGACCCGCATCCCCGCCGCGCGCGCCAGGCGGGTCAGTTCCCGGTAGCCCACTTCCGGTGCGCCCTGCGGGAGCGAGCCCGAGATCGTGAGCCACCTCCCCGGGTGGAACAACGAGCGCACCGCCTCCAGGCACGCGGCCCAGACCGTGGCCGGTACCTCCGACCCGTGCTCGTAGAACTCGGTGAGATCGTCGCGATCCCGGCTGGCGACCGACAGCGACGAGCGGCTCTCGCCGGGAGACCAGACGAACGAGCCGGTGATGCCTTCGTCCCCGAGCGCTTCCTCCAGCCACTTCCCCGCGTGACCGCCCAGGATCCCGGCGGCCCGCACGTCGGCACCCAGCGCGTGCGCCGCGCGCGCGACGTTCAGTCCCTTGCCCCCGGCGGTCTGGACGAAGGAAACCGGTCGGTGGATGGCGCCCGGGACCAGGCGATCGACCTCGAACAGCCGGTCGATCGAGGGATTGGCGACGAAGCACACGATCACGACGAACCCTCCGGGGCCGACCGCGATGCTAGCGTTCCCGAGCCGTGGCGAAGGTGACGATCGTGGGGGCTGGGAGCGTGGAGTTCACCCGGTCGATCATCGCCGACCTCGGCGCGTACGAGGAGCTGCACGGGACGCTCGAGATCGCCTTGTACGACATCGACGCCGGCCGGCTGGGGTACGCGGAACGCGCGGCGCGCCAGCTGGTCGAACGGTCGGGCTCCGGGTACCCGGTCTCGGCCCACGAGTCCCGCGCGCCCGCGTTCGACGGCGCCGACTACGTCATCAACGAGATCCAGGTCGGGGGGTACCCGGCGACCCGCACCGACTTCGACGTGCCGAAGAAGTATGGGCTCCGCCAGACCATCGGGGACACGATCGGCATCGGCGGCATCATGCGCGGCCTCCGAACGATCCCCGTGATGGTCGAGATGGCCGATGAGCTGGTCGAGCGCTCCCCCCGTGCCCTCCTCCTCAACTACACGAACCCGATGGCCATGGTGCCCTGGGGCGTGTGGGCCGGGTCGAGCCTCCCGTCCGACCGGGTCGTGGGCGTCTGCCACAGCGTCCGCGACACCCACGCGTTCCTGGCGAGGGCGGTTGGGCTTCCCGAGTACCGCATCGCGTTCCGCACGGCCGGGTTCAACCACCAGTGCTTCGTCTACGAGTTCCGGGACCGCGAGAGCGGCGAGAACCTGTATCCGAGGCTGCGGCAGATCGTCGACGCCGACCCGGAGGGCCTGGGCCGGCGCGTCCGCGTGGAGCTCTTCAAACGGTTCGGCTACTTCCCCACCGAGTCGTCGGAGCACAGCGTCGAGTACGTCCCGTGGTTCCTGCACGACGACGACGAGGTGGCCCGGTACCGCAGCGAGATCGACGAGTACCTCCGGCGGTCCGAGGAGAACCTCGCCGACTGGGAACGGCTCGAGCGCAGGCTCGACGCCGGCGAGGACATCGAGGTGGAGCTGAACGACGAGCTCGCCAGCCAGTTCGTCCGGGCGCTCGAGACGGGGAACGAGGCCGAGCTCTACGGCAACGTCCGCAACGCCGGCCTGATCGAAGGGCTCCCCGACGACGCCTGCGTCGAGGTGCCGGTGCTGGTCGACGGCAACGGGGTGCAGCCGACCAGGATCGGGGCGATCCCACCGCAGTGCCTGGCCCTGAACCGGACCTTCCTCAACGTGGCGGAGCTCACCGTCCGGGCCGCGGTCGAAGGGTCGCGCGACCTCGTGTACCAGGCGGCGCTGCTGGATCCCAACACCGCGGCGACGCTCACGGTCCACCGGATCCTCGACATGGTCGACGACCTGATCGAGGCGCACGGCGCGCTGATCCCGGAGCCGATCCGCCGAACCCCGCCGGCGTCGCGCTGAACGGGATCGCCGTCGTCACACCACCGTGAGGGCGACGCCGGCGTCCCGCAGGCGCTGCACGGGCTCCGACCCCGCGCCGCCGTCCGTGATGACCTCGTCGACCCGGTCCAGGGGGCAGATCTGCGCGAACGCCACCCGGCCGAGCTTGGAGCTGTCGGTGACCACGACGACGCGCCGGGCCCGCCCGATCATCGTCCCGTTCGTGTGCGCCTCGACCTCGTGGTGCGTCGTCAGGCCGGCGTCGACGTCGATCCCGTCCACGCCGACGAACGCGACGTCGAGGTTGAGGCGTTCCAGCGCCTCCTCCGCGACCGGCCCCACCAGCTCGTAGGACTCCGGCCGCACCGTGCCTCCCGTCACGACGAGCTTCAGCTCCGTGCGGATGGCCAGCTCGCCGGCGATGTTCAGCGCGTTCGTCACCACGGTGATCCCGCGCCGGTCGACGACCCGCCGGGCCACCTCGGTCGTGGTGGTCCCGCCGGTGAGCCCGATGATCGCCCCGTCCGCCACTCGCGAGGCGGCAAGGTCGGCGATCCGTCGCTTCTCGTCCTGGTGCCGCGACGCCTTGTACCGGAGCGGCAGCTCGTACATCACACCGCGCGCCACCGCGCCCCCGTGGGTGCGCTCGAGCATGCGCTGCTCCTCGAGCAGCTGGAGGTCCCGTCGCACCGTCGCCACCGACGCCCCGAAGCGTCCGGCGAGATCCGTCACCTCCACCGCGCCGCTGGACGCGAGCTGCTCGAGGATGGCCGACATCCGCTCCGTCTGCCGCATGTCCGCGGGAGCATACGCCGGGATGCTCGCTTGTCGTCGCAGCACGCTTGACCTGATGAGCGTTTGTGGTCTAGTTTCCGGCCGAATGAACGAAACCGCGAACGAGATCGGATCCCAGCCCGCCTGCTGGCGAACCGCCGTCGGGGTGGCTTCGGCGTCGGACACGGATCTCCCGGTCCGCGGGCAGACCGTCGCCGCCGTGGGATGCGGCACGTCGCTCTACGTCTCGCGTGCCTACGCCGTCCTCCGGGAGGCATCGGGACACGGCGTCACCGACGCATTCGCCGCCTCGGAGTTCCCCGAGGGGCGCCGGTACGACCGCGTCGTCGCCATCACGCGCAACGGGACCACGACCAAGGTCCTCCGACTGATGGGGAGCCGGGACCCGGCATCGCTGATCGTGATCACCGCCGACGCCGGCGCCCCCGCCGCCTCCATGGCCGCGGCCCGGGTGGTCGTCGACTTCGCCGACGAGCGGTCCGTCGTGCAGACGAGATTCCCC
>DATLUW010000766.1:0-2115 GCA_035577825.1 Actinomycetota bacterium
CGACGACGAGCTTCGGCTCCTCGGCCGCAGTTGCGGGCCTGCTCGCACGCACCGACCGCGACCGAGGCGTCTGGGGCTTCCCGCAAGGCGCGCTCCAGGGCGTGACCGCCCTGGCGGCGGCGATCGACCCGCACGGAGCAGCGCGGCTCCGGCGCAACGGGGTGAACGCCCTTCGCCTGGTTCCCGGCCACGGGATCCGGTCCTGGGGCGCGCGGACGGCCGGCAGCGGGCAGGACTCGGGCGAGGAGTGGAAGTACGTCCCGGTCCGGCGACTGGCGCTCTACCTGGAGCAGAGCATCGACCGCGGGCTCGGCTGGGCAGCCTTCGAGCCCAACGACGAGCCGACCTGGACACAGGTCAGAGCGGTCGCTGCGGCCTTCCTCGAGGAGACCTTCCGGTACGGAGCCTTCGCGGGCCGGACGCCCGAGGAGTCCTACTTCGTGCGCTGCGGCCTCGAGACGACGACCCAGCGCGACATCGAGAACGGGCTCGTCGTGATCGAAGTCGGCTTCGCGCCATTGCGGCCCGCGGAGTTCGTCGTCTTCCGCATCCGGCACCGGTGGGACTGAAGGCATAGTCTTGTGCCATGACCGACCCAGGACTCGATCTGCAGGGCTGGGAGACACGGTGGTCGGACCTCCAGGACCAGGTCGCGGACGCGCCTGACGAAGCATTGCCCGAGGTCGTCCGGCTCGTCGAGGAGATGCTGACCGACCGCGGCTTCGATTTCGAGAACCCGGTCGTCGTGGAGGACGAGAGCCGCGACATCGTCAGCGACTTCCTGGCGGCCCGCGACATCGCCCGCGCCGCCGAGACCACGAAGCTCGACCAGGAGGACATCCAGACGGCGCTCGACGACCTGACCGAGATCCACGACTACCTCGTCGAGGAACGTCCCGGGCCGTAGGCCAGCGCCCGGATCGCGGGAACCTCCGAGAGCCGCGAGGTGGGCAGCAGGTCCATCCCGTCCGGCGTGTTCAGGTACCCCGGCCGCGTGCCCTTGACGTCCGTCCGGCCGTACTGCCACACGATCCGCCGCGTCGCGAGGCTCACCACCACCACTCGGTCCCGATAGTCGTCGTTGATCGCGATCAGCCCGTTGTGGAGTGGCAGCGCGAGCGAGGGATGGTCGAGCATGCCCGGGCCCGAGGACGGGCCGTACCGCCAGAGAACCTGCCCGCGCGTGTTCACGATCAGGGCATGCCCCGGCCGGGCGTAGTCGGCGAGCAGGATCCGCCCGGCTCCGAGCCATTGGGGGTCCGACGGGTAGGAGACCGGCGCGCGGAACGACCAGACCAGGCGACCTGCCGCCGTGATCCGGTCCACCCACGAGCCCTGGATCTCGCTGACGAGGAAGCCGCCGCCCGGAACGGGCGTGGCGCCGTTGACGGCGCCGAAGCTCCGCGGCGGGTCGTGCACGCAGGCACGCGTCCGGCCGTACTGGTGCACCACCGCTCCCGCAGGCGAGATCAGCAGGACGCGGCAGTTGTAGGCGTCGGCGACGCTGCGCAGGCCGTTCGGAAGCAGGTAGGCGTCGTCCGGCGTGTTCAGGTACCCGGGCGCCGAGCCGCGGACGTTCAGGTGGCCGTACCGCCAGAGGAGCCGGCCGCCCGGGAACGAGATCACCTGGATCGTGTGCTGGTCCTCCTGGTTGCTGATGATCGTCTGGAAGCGAGGGCCGAAGAACGCGTCGTCGTCGAACCGGAACGGGAAGCTCGGGCGAACGTTCGGCCGGGGGTAGCGCCAGAGGATCCGCTTCCTGCCGTCGACGAGCAGCACCCGGTTGTTCCCACGGTCGGCGATCAGCAGGTAGCCGGGAATCGGGGCCGGCGGCACGGGCAGCGCCGAGGTCTTGTGCGTGGCACGCGAGGCGGTCGGAGCTCCGGCGTCGTCGCGGCCGAGCTCGTCGACCGCGGCCCCGACCCCGCCGGCGGTTGCGAGCGCCAGCGCCCCGACGATCCACGCGACGCGGCGCCGGCGGCGCCGACGCGTGGCTGCCGCCCGCCGGCCCCTGCGTTCCGGGGCGTCCGCCATCTAGCCGCGCTCCGGGACGTCGATGAAGGAGGCGCCCTCGCGCTCGACGTGGGTCCTGATGTCGAAGCGGAACCGGTGCGA
>DATLUW010000767.1:0-4057 GCA_035577825.1 Actinomycetota bacterium
GGCGCGTTGGCCTCGTTCGACAGCGGCCCCTCGGCCCCGTTGAAGGCGCTCACCTTGTAGTAGTACCTCGTGCCCGGTGTGGTCGCGGTGTCGTTGTAGCTCCGCGTCGTGACCGTCGCCACGTACGTCTCGTTGCCCGCCGAGGTGCTCTTGTAGACCCTGTAGTTCTGGATCGACGAGCCGCCGCTGCTTGCCGGAGCCTTCCACCCGAGCTGGACACCCGTCTTCGGCGCCTTCCTCGCCGTGAGGCTCTGGGGAGCGCTCGGAGCGGAGGCTCCGCCGACCGTGATCGAGAGACCGTTCGTCGCCGCCCGCTGCGGGTTGCCGCTGTCGGTCACCCGGACCGTGAACGACGACGTGCCGCCGGCGGTGGGCGTGCCGGAGATGACGTTGCCGCTCAGCGTCAGGCCGGCCGGAAGGCTGCCGACCGTCACGCCCCAGCTGTACGGCGTCTTGCCGCCCGTCGCCGCCAACGGCGCCGAGTACGGGGTACCGACCGTTCCGCCCGGGAGGCTCGCGGTGGTGACGCTCAGCGGGTCGGCAACGTCGATCGAGAGCACCTTCGTTATCGACGCCGGTACGCCGGCACTGTCAGTGACCCGCACGGTGAACTGGGTGACGCCCAGCGCCGCGACGGCGGAGACCGTGCCGGAGATGACGCCGCCGCTGCTCAGGCCCAGCCCGCTCGGCGGAGTGCCGGCCGCGAGCGACCAGGTGTAGGGCGGCGTGCCGCCGGTCGCCGCGAGCGTCTCGTTCGGCGTGTACGACTGCGTTCTCGTCCCGTCGTGCAGGGACGACGTGGTGATGCTCAGCGGAACGGGCGGCGCACCGCCCGGGGTGAACAGGATCGCCTGCGAGTCGGAGAGTGCGGCCTCGTTGTAGGAGTACTGGATGCCCGCGCTCCCGGTCGCGTTCTCGATCCCGACCGTCGTCGAGTTTCCCTGCTCGCGGGCGTCGTTCGCGATGCCGCTGTACTGGAGCAGGATCCGGCCGGTATCGAGGTAGAGGATCGCCTCGAAGCTCACCCGCCGGCTCGAGTCGCCGTAGAAGTACGGGTTCGACCACTCGATCACGAAGCGGTTGGGCGACGAGAGCGAGGCCGTCCGAACGGTCGAGGACGCGTCCACGAACATGTCGTCCCAGTACGGGTAGATCGAGAGGTTGGGAGTGGCGCCGCTCGGAATCGTGCCGTTGGTGAAGGTCGCGTCCGCCGCGGCGAAGTCGAGCAGGCCGTTCGTCGAGACGTTGACGCTCGAGTACGTCTGGCCGTAGAAGGTGAAGGCCGACGGGAGCGCGACCGCCGTGGTCACGTCGTCCCCGCTGAGCGGGAGCGTCGTCGTCCCCGGAACGTACGACGCGGCCTGGATCGAGCAGGTGTACGTGCCGTCGGTCTTCGCGGGCAGGGAGAAGTCGAGTGTCGTGTTCGCGGACAGGACGAGGTGCTGCGTCTGGGCGCCGGTGCAGCCGCCCGCCTGCGACGTGAGGTCGTAGGTGCCGTCGGGGACGCTCGGGAACTGGTAGAAGCCGCTCCCGTCGGTGGTCACCGGGGCGATGGGGCTGTCCAGCACGGTGACGGTTGCGTTCGCGATCGGATTGCTGTTCCCGTCGCGGACGTGGCCCGACACCGAGTGTGAGGGCGCCTGAGCAAGAGAGAAGTTCCGGGTTGTCGTCTGGCCCTGGGTGACGACCACGCCGGAGGCCGTCTGCGTCACCTTCCCGAACGACTTCGCCGTCACGCTGTACGTCGCCGCGCTGAGCGTCAGCTGGTAGCCCCCCGCAGCGTCGGTGAAGGTCGTCCGCGACGTGCCCCCGCCGGAGACATCGATCTCGGCGCCGGCGATCGGAGTGTTCGACCCGGCCGCCGTGACCGTGCCCGCCAGCGTTCCGGTCGGACCGACCGGCGCCGCGGCGACGGCCGCCAGCACGTCCATGCGGCCCTCTCCCCAGACGTCGTTGTCGGCGGCCGTGCCGCCGCACGAGAGGTCGGAGACGTCGATCGCCGTCGTGTCGAGCAGCTGCCGCGTCTGGTTGATCTGTCCGATCAATGCCGGCGCTTCCGACCAGATCAGCGCGACGGCCGCGGCGACGTGCGGCGTGGCCATCGACGTGCCGCTGAAGGACGAGTAGCCGTTCGTCGGGACGCTGCTCCGGACGTTCACGCCGGGGGCGGAGATGTTGGGCTTCGTCTCACCCCCGAACGCGGAAGGGCCGCGGCTGGAGAAGCTCGCGATCGCGTTGTTGATGTCGAACGCGCCCACGGCGTACGTGTTCAGGTAGTCGCCCGGCGAGCCTGCGCTGCCGCAGCTCGGCCCGGCGTTGCCGTTGGCGAACACCGGGAAGATCCCGGCCGCCACCCACGAGTCGACGACCTGCTGGTAGAAGCTCGACCCCGGCCCGCCGCCCCACGAGTTGCTGATGATGTTCGGGCGCAGGTCGGGCCGCGGGTTCTGGCCGTTCAGGTCGGTCGGCGCCAGCAGCCACTGGCCCGCCGACACGAGCGCGGTGTCCGAGCAGGAGCTCGACTCGCAGCCCTTGGCCGTGATCCACTTCGCGCCGGGCGCAACGCCGATCTGGTTGCCCGCGCCGTCGTCTCCGACCATCGTCCCCATCGTGTGGGTTCCGTGAGAGTTGTTGTCGCATGGGACAACCGACGGAGTCCCGCACACGCTCGACGGGTCGTACCAGTTGTAGTTGTGGTTGTAGTTGCCGTTGCCGAGGTAGCCGCGGTAGTGCGTGGCGAGGGCCGGGTGGTCGAACTGTGCGCCGGTGTCGATGCTGGCGATGACGATGCCCTGGCCGGTGTCGCCGTAGGTCGACCACACCTGCGGGGCATTGATCCGGCTGATGTTCCACTCGATCGCCGCCGTCCGCGCGGCCGCGTCGCCGGCGCGGGGCTGCTCGATGTGGAAGACCGTGTCGGGAACGATCTGCTCGACCTGGGGGTCGGCGGCCAGGAGCTTCAGCACGCTGTCGCCGGCGGTGACCCGGATCGCGTTGACGATCCAGAACGACTCGTACGGCACCTGCAGCTTCTTGAGCTGCGAGCGCAGGCCGGACTGGGTCTCATCGGCCTTCTTGATCAGCTTGTCGCGGACATCGCGGCCGCGCTTGTCCCAGTCCTTGATTCCGGCCGACTTGGAGAGGTCGGCCTTCCCGCGCACGACGACCCAGAACGTGGTCTCGCCCTGTTGCTTGATCTGTCGGACGACCAGCGGGTCGATCTGCGCCGTCCGGGACGGCGCCGTGACGCTCGCCGAGGCACAGACGCCGGCGGCTACCAGCAGCACGACGGCGAGGCCGCTTCCAAGGCCGATCTTGCGCCTGCGCTCCATGTCCCTCCCGAGCCGTGCGTCGTGGGCTGCTGAACGGTAACGTGCTGAACCGGACAACACAAGGCTCGGACGGGTGAACCGATAGCGTTTCGCCATGGAGGGTTACGGCCCCGAGACCTACGGCGACCGGATCGCGGACGTCTACGACACGCTGTACTCCGGCCTGAACACCGAGGCCGCTGTCGACTGCCTCGCCTCGCTCGCCGGCGAAGGCCCCGTGCTCGAGCTCGCGATCGGAACGGGTCGGCTGGCCCTGCCGCTCGCCGAGCGCGGCCTCGAGGTCCACGGCATCGACGCATCGGAGGCGATGGTCGCAAAGCTCAGGGAGAAGCCCGGCGGCGAGCGCATCCCGGTGACCATGGGCGACTTCGCCGAGGTCGGGGTCGAGGGCCGCTATTCACTCGTCTTCGTCGCCTTCAACACGCTGTTCGCGCTCCAGACGCAGGAGGACCAGCTGCGCTGCTTCACGAACGTCGCCGCCCACCTCGCCGAGGGCGGCGTCTTCGTGATCGAGGTCTTCTTCCCCGACCTCGCGCGGTTCGACCGCGGCCAGCGCGTCCAGGTGACCCGCCTCGACCCGAACGAGGTGATGCTCGACGCGTCGCAGCACGACGCCGCCGAGCAGCGCGTCGAGAGCAGCCACATCGTGGTCACCGAGCAGGGGATCCGCCTCTACGAAGCGAAGCGGCGGGCCGAGCAGAAGAAGGCCGAAGCCCTCGGCGTCG
>DATLUW010000768.1:0-3728 GCA_035577825.1 Actinomycetota bacterium
TGGGCCGAGGGCTGGTCCTGCGATCCGGATCATCCGGGCGCCAGCA
Source organism: Actinomycetota bacterium (assembly GCA_035577825.1). GTDB lineage: Bacteria > Actinomycetota > UBA4738 > UBA4738 > JACQTL01 > DATBHM01. The sequence goes on from DATLUW010000768.1 coordinate 47, forward strand.
ACACGGTGCAGATCTCGATCGGCGGCGAGCTCGGCGCCGGCACCGCGCTGCACACGCTCGCCGCGGACCGCGAGCTGGCAGCGTCCTGGCGCGAGACGGTGAGAGCCGAGTGCGGCGCCGGCGATCGTCACGGATTCGAGCTTCAGGTCAGCGCCGGCACCGCGGTCTACGCCTACGGTCTCGATCTCGACGTGCCGGGCGCGCCTGTCGTCCTTCTGCGCGGGGGCCGGAAGGACGTCCCCGCCGCGTCGCCGGTCACGCCGCCGCCTCCGCGCGCCGCGGTCTGGACGGGCTGGGTCGAGGCGGACGAGTCGGCCGTTTTCACGTTCTGCAAGCAAGATCTGACCAGCAGCACGGCGCCCTGCGCGGTGAACACCGCCGCCGCCGGACAAGCAGACAAGTTCCGCCTCTGGGTGAACGGCGTCCACGTCAACGGCAACTGGAGAGACTCGACGTTCACCGTCACGCCGCCCACCATCGACAAGGCCGGACAGCGGCTCACGAGGGGCGTCCGCTACCCCGTTCGGATCGAATACCTGCGCACGGCGACGCCGCCGTCGAATTCCAACTTCGTGCTGCTCTGGTCGCGCCCGGGCGTGTCGTTCACGCAGGTGCCGGCCGGGTCGCTCTACCCGATCGCGCCCTCGGGTGCGAACGGCCTTCTCGCCCGCTATTACGAGGGCTTCCTGCCGTCTCCGACCGACGATCCGCCGCCATCTGCCCAGGCGACGCTGCGGAGCGCTGTTAACTTCGTGTGGACCGAACGGAATCCACCGGCGGTCGCCAAAGGTGCCGCTCACCTAGGGAACCTCGACATTCACCACGACTTCGGCGTCGTCTTTGAAGGCGAGATCGTCCCTCCCATCACCGGTCACTACGTGTTCTCGGCCGACACGGACGGCCGGGTTTCCGTCTCGATCAACGACGTCGAAGTCGCCGCGACGTCGAACGATAAGATCGACGACGGGACGTGCTCGCACGATATCTGCAACCCGGGCGCAGCGGTCTCGCGTACGTGCGCGCAAGGGTCGTTCTGCGCGGGGCAGATCTGCCTCAAGAGTCCGTACTGCTGCAGCGTCAGCTGGGACGCTGACTGCGTGCAGAAGGTAGCGGACGTCTGTCGGCTCCGCTGCGATCTGACCCCCTCCGCCGACGTGTTCCTGCAGGCCGGCAGCAAAGCCCGGATCAAAGTCCGCTACCAGCACCTGGGCGACGCTGAGCAGACGGTCCACGGCGGCCACGTTCGCTTGCTCTGGTCGGCCGACGGCGGCCCCCGCGATCCGGTTCCCTTCGAGCGGCTGTTCTCCGAGGTCGACGGCGCGGCGCCCGCCAAGGGATTGGGCCTCAACGCGGCCTACTTCTCCGATCCGGACTTCAGTGTCGAGTACCTCGAACGCGTGGATGGTCCGGTCGCGTTCCAGCCGACGCCCGCTCAACCTGGGCCGAGCTCCGTACGCACCGCAAGCATCATCTGCGGGAGCGGCTGTTCGAATCCGCTCCCCGGCGCGCCGGCGCTGGTGGCGGTGCGCGCCGCCTCGGCGGCCGGGAAGAACGTCACCGTCGACGTTCAGGGACGAGGCGCGATCGACGGCGCGAACGTCCACATCAAGATCTATGAGGTCACGCTCGACTCGGCGGGCGCGATCATTGGTGGGGTCGAGCCTCCCCTTGCCGATATCTCCGTGCCTGCGAGTGCGATCGGAAATCCAGCCTCGATGTTCTGGGGCGGCAAGTTCACGAGCGAGTTCACCGTGCTGCAGGGCGCGCACGTCTTCGCCGCGCAACAGATGAACGGCGGCGGCCCGTCGGCGTGGTCCGAGCCGGTCTCTTTCGACGCGGAGAACCCGGCGGCACCCCAGCCTCCCACGATTGAGATCCCCACCGGCGGGCTCGTCTCTGGCAACGGAAGCTTCGACGTGAGCGGCCGCGGGACGCCCGGAACGACCGTCGTCGTCAAGGACGCCAACGGCAATGTGCTCGCGACGGCGACCGTGGGAACCAACGGGACCTGGACCGCGCACGTCGATCTCCTGGGATCGGGCAACTTCAATCTGACGGCCACGGCGCAGATCGACGTCAATGGCGCGACGGTTGACAGCGTGACGAGCGCCAACGCTGTCGCGCGGGTGGCCGTGCCGCCGCTGACGCTCGACCAACCCACCGAGGGCGCGAAGATCGAAGGTTCGCTGCCGCGCCTGCTCTCGGTGCAGGGCAGCGGCGCGGTGTCCAGCCTGGGGCCCGTCCATATCGGCGACGGCGACGGCCGCTACTTCGTCGATCGCGGTCCGGCAAACCTTTACGGCGACGGACATTTCGACGGAGGCGCGGTCCCGCTCGATTACGGAAGCCACAAGATCAAGGTCTTCCAGGGCAACGGCGATCTGGATAACAACGGCGTTGTACGCACCGTGCTGGTGCCGCCGCCGCCAGCGACCATCACAACCCCGCTGCCGAACGCCGTGGTCGATTCGACCTTCGCTGTGACGGGGCGGGGTCTCCGTCAGGGAGTTCTCCCGGGAACGGTCGTCTTTTATCAGGCCGACGTGAAGCTCGGCTCGGCTCGCCTCCAGAACAAGACCGCGAACGTCGATTACGGCGAGTTCGCCACCAGTGTTCACCTGTCGGGTTCGGGAGAGCAGACGCTCCAGGTCGCGCAAACGGCGAGCTCCTTGTCCGGCGGCGGCACAGCCGAGAGCTCGCCGCCGCACGCGGCGGTGACGGTCATCGTCAGGCCGGCCGCGCCGATCATCGAGGAACCCGGCAACGTCACGCGGCACCCGACGACGGATGTCCTGGTCACCATTAAAGGCGAGCCGGGCTACCTCATCACCATTCTCGTCGACAACGTCGCCTATCCGGGAGGACCGTGGCCGGCCGGCAGCGACGGCCGTCTGACGAAGGTCCTCTCGCTTGCTCCCGGCTCGCACCGGTTGACGGCGTACCAGGCGGTGCCGGACCACCCCGACGCGCAGAGCGCAACCACAGACGACGTTCTCATCGCGGTCGGCGACATCGATCCTCCGACCGTCTGGATCACGGACCCGAACTGTCGGCCCACGGAGGACCCTCCGGGCTCCGGGTGCCTGACCGGGACGAACACCAACCCCGCCTGCAGCTCGCTCGCGGTTCTGTCTGTCACCGCCGGCGACGGTAACGCCGTCGGTGACGCGGCGACCGTCGATTACGCCAACCTCGTTCACGCGTTCGATCGTCGATCGCCGAACCTGTGCGTCGACGTGCCGGTGCACTGCGAGCCGCCCTCTCCCGCGACGTTCGGGCTCGGTTCGACCGTCGTGACGTGTGCCGCGGTGGACTGCGACACCGTTGGCGACCCCGGCTGCGACCCGGATCATCCGAATCACGGGTCGGCGAGCTTCGTCGTCAGCGTGAGCCCACGCGCGGGGACCGAGCCCACCGTCGTCGCCACCGGACTGACAGCGGAGGCGCAAGGACCGAACGGCGCGCCCGTGACCTACCAGGTCATGGGTCAGGGATACCTGGCCGACTGCTCGCTTCCCGGATCGGGCGACGTCCTTCCGTGCGCGACCTGGGAACCCGCTAACAAGGGTCTGGGCTTCGCGCCCACCGCCGTCGGGATCGACCCGTTCACGGCGCTGCCGTTCGGAACGCTGTACGCGGGTTTCCAGGACTCGGTGGGAAGCACGCGATTTGCCCGCTTCTT
>DATLUW010000769.1:0-2550 GCA_035577825.1 Actinomycetota bacterium
ATCGCGGGCAGTCCCAGGTCGCGGATGACCTCTACCGCGATCAGCGCCTCGCCGAGGTAGTCATTGGTCTCGGAGATGACGAAGTCGACGCCCTCCTCGACCGCCCAGCCCAATTGCTCGGTATACATGGCCCGAACGGTCTGCCCGGTCGCCGGGTCGTCCGGGTCATACGCCCAGGTGTTGCAGACGTTGCCGGCCACCAGCGCGTCGCCCTCGCTCGCCACCTCGCGGGCGAGCCGCACCGCCTGCCGGTTCATCGCCTCCAGGTCGCCCTCGCGGCCCACGTCACGCAGCTTCTCCCGGTGCGCGTAGTAGGTCAGCGCCACCATCACGTCCGCGCCCGCGCGCAGGAACTCGCGATGCAGCTCACGCACGGCGTCCGGGTAGTCGAGCACCACCTCGGGCACGAACGGGCCCGCCTTGATGTAGCCGCGCCGCTCCAGCTCGAAGACGTAGCCCTCGGCGCCGAGCACCGGGCCCGCCTCCAGCCGGTCCACGATCGACGAGCTCACGCGACCCTCCAGCTCACTCACGAAACCCACCCTTTCCGCGACCCCGCCGAACCTGGCCGACGTGAAGCGCCCGATGTCGTACACGGTGCCCTGCTGCAGCGCGAGCTGGGCCAGCACCCGGCCCACCCAGGGCGCGAACTTGCAGCCGGGTGGCGGACAGCCTACTCCGGTGTGTCAATATGGGCGGCGTGCCGGGCCCTGCTCCGGAGAAGTTGCAGCTAAAGCACTGGCCGAGGGAGGGTAGCGCTCATGGTGGTGCTTGACGGCGTGTCGCTGACGATCGAGTCCCTCGCGGCCGTCGCCGAGGGGCGGGACGAGGCCATCCTCGCCCCGGCGGCGCGTGACCGGATGGCCGAGGCGCGGAAGGTTGTCGAGGAGGCCATGCGATCGGAGGCGGCCGTCTATGGCCTGACGACCGCTGTCGCCGAGCGAAAGAGCGTCACGCTCGACGCTGCGGGCCGCCGGGGCTTCAGCCAGACCCTGATCCGGAATCACCTGATCGCCCAGGGAACGCCCGCCCCGCCCACGGTGGTGCGGGCCGCGATGACCTGCCTGGTGAACGGTTACGCCATAGGCGCCGCCGGGGTGCGCCCCGAACTCGCCGAGATGATCGTCGATGCCCTGAACCGTGGTGTCTCGCCGACCGTGCGCAGCCTCGGTTCGGTGGGGCAGGCTGATCTGGGTCCCCTGGCCGACCTCGCTGAGGGGCTGGTCCGCGAGACCGGCTTCGTTCTGCAAGAAAACGAAGGCCTGGCGCTGATCAATAACAACGCCTTCGCCACCGGCTGGGCCGGGCTGGCTCAACTCGCCGCTTCACGGCTACTCGGGGAAGCCGAGGTCTCCGCCGCGCTCGCTCTCGAGGGGTTCGCGGGCAACCTCACCATCCTCCATCCCGTGGTCGCCGAGGTCCGACCCCACCCGGGCCTGGCCGCGGCGAGCGGCCGCCTCCGCGCGCTGCTCGCCGGGAGCTCCCTGTTCGAGCCCGGTCACGCCCGGAACCTGCAGGACCCGCTCACCTTCCGGAGCATCCCCCAGATCCTCGGCGCGGCCAGGGACACCCTGGCTTTTACCCGGGCCACGATCGAGACCGAGCTGAACTCCACCCCGGCCAACCCCGCTGTCATCCTGGCGGAACGGCGTATCGTGTCGGTCGGCAATCTCGACGTGGTTCCGGTCGCCGCCGCGCTCGACTTCGCCCGCATCGCCCTCGCGACGGTGGTGACCAGTGCCGCCGAGCGAACCGTCAAGCTCCTGCAGAGCCCGCTGTCCGGCCTCCCGGCCGGGCTTGCCGCGGAACCGGACACCGGCGAGGACGCGCTCGCCGAGTTCGCTGTCGCCGCTCAGTCGATCGCCGCCGAGGCACGCGCGCTCGCCCACCCGGTTTCCTTCGAGGTCGTGAGCTCGAGCAAGGCCGAGGGGATCGAGGACCGCATGACGATGGCCCCGCTGTCGGCGCGGCGCCTGGCCGACATGGCCGACCTCGCCGCGCGGGTCGTCGCCCTCGAGCTTTTCGTCGCGGCTCAGGCCATCGACCTGCGCCGGTTTCCCCGCCTGGGTGAGGGGACCGGGCGGGCGCTTCGCCTGCTGCGCGAGCTCGCCACCTTCACCGGCCACGGGCAGGCGCCGCCCGCGGACCTCGAGCCGCTCGTCGACGCGGTTCGAGCGGGCCGCTTCACCGATGCGGCGGGCTGACCCGTGACCGCCGGTACGGGATGGTCACCCAACGGTTATGACCTGTCAAGAGCTTGTAAGTACGTATAAACAAACTCGAAAAATTTCGGAACCGGCTGGCCGCGGCTCCCCGCCCAGTTCTCCGGATCGTGCTCTCACGCACATAACAGCCCGGTTTCCGAGCTAACTCTGCAGTGGTTAGAATGTACAAACAAACGAGCCTAGCCACCGCGGGATGTCGACGATGCCTGAACGCGAACCAAGCTCCAGCGGCCCGATTAGCATCGACCGGACCAGTCCGGTGCCGCTCTACTTCCAGCTGGCTCAACACTTCGAATCGGCCATAAGATCCGGCACGCTCAAGGTC
>DATLUW010000770.1:0-7259 GCA_035577825.1 Actinomycetota bacterium
CGGCGTGCTGGCCGTGTGCGTCCATGCGGCGGCGAACGGCTCGCTCGACCGGACGCTGATCGCCGCGCTGGCGCTCGGCGCGATGGCGTCCTTCGAGGCGATCGAACCCCTCCCGGCCGCCGGGCTCGGCCTGCAGTCGACGATCGCATCCGGCCGGCGGCTGCTCTCCCTGGGGGACGCCGAACCCCCGGCCGACCCCCTCACACCCCGGCCGCGCCCGTCCGATTGCACGGCGGCGCTCGACACCGTCGGGTTCGACAGCGGGGACGGCGACACGTGGGGCCTCGACGAGGTGGACCTTCGCATCGAGCCCGGGACAAGGATCGCCCTCATGGGCCATTCGGGCTCGGGCAAGACCACCGTCGCCGAGCTCCTCGTGCGGTTCCTCGATCCGGACCGCGGCCGGGTGACGCTCGGCGGCACGGACCTCCGCGACCTCCGGCGGCAGGACGTCCGCTCGAGGATCTCGCTCGACGGCCAGGACGGGTACCTGTTCTCGTCGACCATCCGCGAGAACGTCCGCCTCGCCCGGCCGGGGGCGGACGACGCGGACATCGAGGCCGCCCTCCGCCGGGCCGGCGTCTGGGACTGGGTGGCGTCGCTGCCGCAGGGCATGGACACGTTCGTGGGCTCGGAGGGCGCGAACGTGTCCGGCGGCGAACGCCGTAGGATCGCGCTCGCCCGGACGTTCCTCGCCGGCGCGCCGGTGATGGTCCTCGACGAGCCCACCGCGCACCTCGACCCGCCGGCCGCGGAACGCCTGATGGCGGACGCCCTGGCAGGGGCGGATGGGCGTTCGGTGCTGGTCATCACGCATCGCACCGAGGGCCTCGACGCCCTCGACGAGGTGGTCGAGCTGTCACGTGGCCGCATCCGGACGACCGGCGACGCTGCGCCCGGGGGGTGAGATCCGCCCGTTTCATCCCCCACGGGCGATGCGTCCGCGGCACCGGGGCCGGTGGAGTCGGTTCATGGCGGAGAAGGATGGGGACATGGGCAAGGACACGGACGCGGACGAGGGCAAGCACGGAGACAAGGAGAAGGAGCACCACCGCCGCCGACATCACGAGCAGCGCGACGCCAAGCACGTCGTGGTCGTGGGCGGCGGGTTCGCGGGCCTGGGCTGCGCGCGGGCGCTGGCGAAGCGCGACGACGTCCGGGTCACCCTCGTGGACCGGCACAACTACCACCAGTTCCAGCCGCTGCTGTACCAGGTGGCGACGTGCCAGCTGGCGTCGTCCGACATCGCGTTCAACCTCCGCAAGATCTTCCGCAAGCACGAGAACGTCGACGTCAAGATGGGCGAGGTCACGGGCGTCGACCCCGAGGCGAAACGCGTCACGCTCGAAGGCGGCCGGACGATCGAGGGCGACTACCTCGTCCTGGCAGCCGGGAGCCGGCCGAACTTCTTCGGGACCCCGGGCGCCGAGCACGCGTTCCCGCTCTACTCGCTCGACGACGCCCAGCGGCTGCGGTCGCGGATCCTGGCGCTGTTCGAAGACGCCGACCGCGATCCCTCGCTCGTGGACCAGGGGGCGCTCAACTTCGTGATCGTCGGCGGCGGCGCGACCGGGGTCGAGGTGGCCGGGGCGCTGTCGGAGATGATCCGCGACGTCCTGCCCCACGAGTACCAGGACCTCGCCGTCCGCGCGGCCCGCGTGATCGTGGTCGACCTCGGGCACAGCGTGCTGGCGCCGTTCTCCGCGTCGGCCCACGAGTACGCGGCGAAGATGCTCCAGCGCGACGGGGTCGACCTGCGGCTCGGGACGTCGGTGAAGGAGATCGGCCAGGGCCACGCGCTGCTGTCGGACGGCACCACGATCCCGACCCACTGCGTGGTGTGGGGCGGCGGGATCATGGCGAGCGAGCTGGCCGGGGCGACCGGCCTCTCGCAGGGCCGGGGGGGACGCCTCGACGTCGAGCCCGACCTCACGGTCGACGGCCACCCAGAGGTCTACGTGCCGGGCGACTTCGCGAACATCCCCTCCCCGGACGGCGCGACGTTCCCGCAGCTCGGATCCGTCGCGCTGCAGTCGGGGCAGTGGGCGGCCAAGAACATCGAGGCCGAGCTCGACGGCAAGCACCGCCGGTCGTTCCACTACCACGACAAGGGGATCATGGCGATGATCGGCCGGAACGCCGCCGTCGCCGAGATGGGCGCGCACCACCACGAGCTACACGGGACCGTGGCGTTCGCCTCGTGGCTCGGCGTGCACGCGTACCTCATGACCGGCGTTCGGACCCGCATCGACGCGTTCGTCCAGTGGGGGTGGGACTACTTCTCGAAGACCCGGGGGCCCCAGGTGCTCGACCGTTCGGACTCGGGGCGCATCGACTGGGACGACGGCGAGGACGACGACGAGGGCAACCGGGACGACGAGGGCGAAGCGACCGAGCCGTCCGGCGCCGAGGCGGAACCGGCGACCGCCGCGAAGAGCTGACGGCGGGCCGTCCTCAGCAGGGCTGAGCCCGACCCGCTGTCAGCCGAGTCGTTCGATCAGGTGCTCGCCCACGCGAATGGCGTTCGCCATGGCCGTGAGGGCCGGGTTCACCGCTCCGATGCTCGGGAAGAAGCTCGTGTCGACCACGTACACGTTGTCGAGCTCGTGCGCCTTGCAGTTCGCGTCGAGCACCGACGTCGCCGGGTCGGTGCCGAACCGGCAGGTCCCCGCCTGATGCGCCACCCCCGCGATCGGGATGCTCATGTGCATGAAGAAGTTCTTGTGCAGGACGTGGTGGTCCGCCAGCCCGGCGTGATTCAGGATCTCCTTCAGCTCCTGGTACAGCCGGTCCGCCTCGGCGCCGTTGTTCGACTCGTAGGCGAGGTGGACCCGCCCCTCGTCGTCGAGCGTGACCCGGTTCTCGGCCTTCGGCACGTCCTCGGTCGTGAGCCAGAAGTCGACGGCGTGGCGAGCGGTGTCGGCCAGCGTGAAGTGTGGCGCGAACTTCGTGAGCAGCGGCTCCTCGCCCTTCATGGCCTCGGCGTTCGACTTGCCGACCATCTGGATCTGGCCCACGGGGTGATCGAAGTCCTTCGCGCCGAAGTAGAAGTCGTTGATCGCGAGCGTCTTCTGGAACACGGTGTCGTTCGGCTCCTTGGACAGCGCCACCACCGCCTTGCTGTTGTGGAACATGTAGTTGCGCCCGACCTGGTCCGAGCCGTTCGCGAGGCCGTTCGGGTGGTGCTCGCCGGCGGACGCGAGCAGGATCTTCGCGCTGTTCGTGGCGCCGGCCGAGAGCACCACGATGTCCGCCTCGTAGGTCTCGGTCGCGCCGTCGCGCGTCACCACGACGCCGGTCACGCTCCGCCCGGTGGGGTCGGTCTCGAGCCGGACGACCTCGGATTCGACGAGGAGGGTGACGTTCTCCGCGTCGAGCAGTGGGCGAACCGCGATCGACTCGGCGTCGGACTTCGCGTGGACCAGGCACGGGTAGCCGTCACACCACGTGCAGCGGATGCAGGTGCTCCGGGGGCGGTCGGCCTCGTCGAGGAGGATGCCGCACGGTGCGTGGAACGGGTGGTAGCCGGCGGCCTCGAGGTCGTCGGAGAGCTGCTGGATCCGGGGCTCGTGGGACACGGCCGGGTGCGGGTACTGCCTGCTCCAGTGCCCCTCGATCGGGTCCTCGCCGTGGTTCCCGTGGACCTGGTAGAGCCATTCGGCCTTCGTGTACCAGGGTTCGAACTCGTCGTACGAGACGGGCCACGCGGGCGACACCCCGTCGACGTGCTGCAGCTCGCCGAAGTCCTGCGGCCGCAGCCGGTACAGCGCCGCGCCGTACATCTTGGTGGCACCGCCCACGTAGTAGTGCACCTGGGGCTGGAACGGCTTCCCGCCGGCGTCGTACCAGGTGTCGGGCGAGATGTAGCGCCCCTGGATGAAGACCGGGTCCGGGTCCCAGTTCTCGCGTTCGCGGGGAAGGAAGTTCCCGCGTTCGAGCAGCAGGATCCGCTTCCCGCTCGGCGCGAGGGTGTGCGCGAGCGTCCCGCCGCCGGCGCCCGTGCCGACGACGATCACGTCGTAGTGATCCGCCATGGGTGGTCTCCCTCCTCCCACCCCCGGGGCGGGAGTCTTCCGCGAACCCTCCGCCCGGTTCATCGGGCGAACGGGATGAAAGCCGGGGATCGAACGATGTGGGTCGGCCCGCCCGACGCCCGCCCGACGATCGCCTCAGGCGGGGAGCCAGGGGTCGTGCCAGCGGCCGAACCCCGCCACGAGCTCGTCGGCGGCCTGCGGCCCCCAGGACCCCGGTTCGTACTCGTGCGCCGGCGGGGGCGAGTCGAGCAGCGGCTGGAGCACCCGCCAGGCCTGTTCGACGCCGTCCTGCCGCGTGAACCGCGACGCGTCCCCGACCATCGCGGCGTGCAGGAGCACCTCGTACGGCGTGGCGCCCTCGCCGCCCTCCTCGGCGAACTCCATGTCGAGCGTGATCGGCTCGGGCTCGACCCCGCCGGAGCGCTGGGCCTCGACCTGGAGCCGGATCCCCGTGGACGGGTCGAGCTTGACCACCAGCTGGTTCGCCTCGGGCTGCCGGACGGCGGTTGCGTGGAAACCGAGCCGGGGCGGATGGCGGAACACCAGCCGGAGCTCGGTCTGCGTCACCGGCAGGCGCTTGCCGGTCCGGATGAAGAACGGGACGCCGGACCACCGCCAGTTCTCGACCTCCAGCCGGAGTGCCGCGTACGTCTCGGTCGTGGAGTCGGCCGCGACGCCATTGATCTCCCGGTAGCCGCGGTACTGGCCGCGGACGTAGTGGGCCGGGTCGGCGTCCGGCATCGAGCGGAACGCCGTGTAGATGGCGTCCTTCAGCGTGGCGGGGTCGCGTCCCGACGGCAGCTCCATGCTCGCCGCCGCGACCACCTGCATGATGTGGTTCACGACCACGTCGCGGAGCGCTCCGACCGGGTCGTAGAAGTGCCCGCGGTCCTCCACGCCGAAGCTCTCCGCCATCGTGATCTGCACGGACTGCAGGTACGTGCGATTCCACAGGGGTTCGAGCATCGCGTTCGCGAAGCGGAGGTACAGGATCTCGGCGAGGCCCATCTTCCCGAGGAAGTGGTCGATGCGGTACAGCTGGGACTCGTCGAGCACTGCGTGGATCTCCTCGTTCAGTGCCTGTGCCGAGGCGAGGTCGTGACCGAACGGCTTCTCGACCACCACGCGCGCGTTCGCCGTGAGACCGGCATCCGCCAGGCCCTTGATGACCCGGCCGAACAGGAACGGCGGGATCTCCAGGTAGAACACCGGCGTCGCCGCCCCCTCCATCGCCTTCGCGACCTTCGCGTAGGTGTCGTCGTTCGCGAAGTCGCCGGACACGTACGACAGCCGGGCGGCGAACCGCTCGAACACCGCGTCGTCGACCGTCTCGCCGGTTCCCTCGATGCATTCCCGGGCGTGCGAGCGGAGCTGCTCCACGGTCCAGTCGTCCACGGCGACCCCGACGATGGGGCAGTCCAGGAGCCTCCGGGCCTCGAGCCGGTACAGCGAGCGGAAGGTCATGACCTTCGCGAGGTCGCCGGTGATCCCGAAGATGACGAACACATCACACGCGTCGGTCACCATGCACTCCGATCTCCCACGCGGGCGCTCCTCAGGTCCGATGCACGCTCGGCGAGCCCACCACCGCACGCATCACCCGAAGGGGATGAACGGCAACGAATCGGCCCCGAAAGCGCGAGATCAGCGGGTCTCGCTCGCCCTCGATCCGAGGCGCTCATCTTCCGTTGGTCGCGGGAGCGCGCCGGTCCGGTGGGCGACGCGGATCATCTCCTCGAGCCACGCGAGGCGCTCCGCCGGGGTCGCGTCGATCCCGACCAGCAGGCGATCGCGCTCGTTGCGGGCCCAGCCTTCCGCTTCTCCTGTCGGTTCCGTGTCACGCATGGTCGACACCATGCTGCTCGATCGCCCGGAGCGCGGCAACATCGTCCGCGTCCTGGGGACGGCCGGCGATCTCCTTCATGCGGATGAGGTCGGGGATGGAAGCGATGCGGACCGGGACCGAGGAGAGCTCGACGCGCTCGGAGCGCTCCCAGAGCTCGTCGAACGGGATCGGATTCTCGACGAACACGTCCACGACGCGAAGCGGGTGCTCCGGATCCCAGAACGAGAGCACGGTCATCCCCTTCGTCCGCACCCATCGGGCACGCTCGTCGGGATCCGCGAGGGCGGCGGCATCCACCGGAACCCGAGGTCGCAGACCCAGCTCCGTGAGCGCCGCGGCCGCGCGGGCTGCTTCCTCGGGGACGAGATCCACGGCGAGATCCAGGTCGGCGGTGAGCCGGGCGTGCCCGTGCAACACCACCGCGAGCCCGCCGACGACCACGTAGCGGATGTCCGCGGCTTCCAGCGCCTCGATCACGGGCTCGAAGATCGATTCGGTCATGGTTGGTCGTCGCCGAGCTCGCGGAGGGCCGCCCCCAGGAACCGGTAGGTCCACTCCTCGGCGAACGCCCGGGTGTCGGCGAAGACGATGGGGACGTCGGGGTAGCGGACCTGCAGCCGGGCCAGCACCTCGGGCAGCCAACCGGGTTGGACGTGCTCGACCTTGAACAGCTCCGGGTACCGGGCCTCGACGACCACGGCGGACGCGGGGACCGCGGCGAGCTCCGCCATCTTGAACGCGAGCGAACCGTCGACGAGCGCCTTGGAGAGATCCGGCAACGACTTGCGCTCGACGGCGGCCAGCAGGCCCTCCTTGCCCCGGACCGCGTAGTCCCCGGCCGGGAGCGTCGCGCGAACCGTGGTCACGGAGGAGTGCTTGGTGAATCGATAGGGGTAGCGCTCGCGGTGGTCGACCTCGATCGACCATTCGGTGAGCCCGGCCGCGCGGCGGGTCGGGACGCGGATGCCCGGCCGCGCCGAGCGGACCGACTTCGCCGTCTGCCAGAAGATCGCCGGTCGGGTTCGCACCTTGGTGAACACGAACTGGGCGCGGTTGTTCCTCGATCGGTCGAGCACGAGGTCGATCGCGACGCCGCGGCGGCGGCACACGCGCACCGGCTCCGACTCGACCACGTCGGGCTCGGCCGGCCACTCCTCGGCCGGGTGACAGTAGACGCGGGCGGTGGCCGGCCACGCCTCGCGGGCCTTGAGCACGAGGCCGCCTTCGAGCGGGAGCCGGAGCAGGAACGGTAGGGCGCTGTCCGGGTCCGGGTTCCTCGCGACGACGAACTCCAGCGGTTCGGCCATCGCACCGATCATGGCACGCGAACAGCCTGAGTTCCGGGGAGCGCGGGTGGGAGTGGCGGGCGCGCGGGCTAC
>DATLUW010000771.1:0-2515 GCA_035577825.1 Actinomycetota bacterium
CGGCGTGCTGATGCTCTCGCAGCTGCACCGGCCGGGGTGGCAGGCGCACCTCTCGAACGGTCGCACGGTGAACGGGTACGAGCTGTTCGGCGGGCTGACCGGCTTCGACCTGCCCGCCGGGGTGACGTCCGCCGAGATCTCCTTCCGGCCGACCGCGAGGATGGCGCTGGCGTACACCGCGTGGGCGGCCATCCTCGTCAGCCTGGGCCTGCTCGTCGCGATCGTGGTCCGTGCCCGGCGGCGGGGCACCCGGGACGCCTCCGGCTAGGATCTCCGGGTGAATGCCACACCGCCGCTGATGCGGGACGACCGTCCCGAGCGGGCCATGTCGCCACCCTCACCCGATCTGCCCGCGCCGCTCCAGGAGGTCGCCGAGTACTTCGACGACTTCTCGAAGGAGTCGCAGGGGTGGCGCCGGAAGAACCGGACGTACTACCGCCTGATCGAGTCGATCATGACCTTCGTCGTGCCGAAGGGCGCCTCTGTGCTCGAGGTGGGCAGCGCGGAGGGCGACCTCCTCGCCGCGCTCGAGCCGAGCCGCGGCGTCGGGATCGACATCAGCGAAGGGATGGTCGAGAGCGGTCGCGAGCGCCACCCCGACCTCGAGTTCGTCCGTGAGGCCGGGGAGACGTTCGTCCGCGACGAGACGTTCGACTACGTCGTCCTCTCCGATCTCGTCCAGATGGCGGACGACCTGCTCGCGATCTTCCGCAACGCGTTGCACATGAGCCATCCGGAGACCCGGCTGATCGTCCACTCGTACAGCCAGGCCTGGAAGCCGATCATCCGGCTCGCGGAGGTGCTCCGGCTGAAGCCGCGCAAGCCGATCCGCAACTGGGTCGGGCCGGACGACGTCCGGAACCTGCTCAACCTGGCCGGGTTCGAGGTGATCTCGCTGAACCGGCGGATCCTGATGCCGAAGCAGGTGCCGCTGCTGACGCGGTTCCTGAACGGCTACGTCGCCAACATCTGGCCGTTCTCGCACTTCACGCTCACCTTCTGGATCGTGGCGCGGCCGTTCCCCACCGGCGAGCGCCTCGAGACCGGCGTCTCCGTCGTCTGTCCGTGCCGCAACGAGGAGGAGATGATCGAGCGGATCGTCGAGGAGGTTCCCGAGATGGGGACGGGGACGGAGCTGATCTTCGTGGACGACGGTTCGACCGACGGGACGAAGGCGGCGATCGAACGTCAGATCGCGCTGCATCCCGACAGGCAGATCACGCTGGTCTCCCAGACCGGCCGGGGCAAGGCGACCGCCGTCCGGTCCGGCTTCGCCGTCGCCAAGCACGACGTCCTGATGATCCTCGACGCCGATCTCACCGTCCGGGCCGACGACCTGCCGCGCTTCTACGACGTCCTGGTCACGCGCCGCGGCGAGCTCGTCAACGGCTCCCGGCTCGTCTACGGCCTGGAGCCCGGCTCGATGCGGTTCCTGAACATCCTCGGAAACAAGGTCTTCTCGATCATCTACAGCAACCTCCTGAGCCAGCCGGTCAAGGACACGCTGTGCGGGACGAAGGTCCTGACCCGGGCGAACTGGCACCGGATCGACGCCGGCCGGGCCTACTTCGGCGACTTCGACCGCTGGGGCGACTTCGACCTCCTGCTCGGCGCCGCCAAGCTCAACCTCAAGATCGTCGACCTGCCCGTCCGCTACGGGGCCCGCACCGCAGGGGAGTCGAAGATGTCCCGGTTCCGCCACGGCCGGCTGATGTTCCAGATGGCCGCGTTCGCGTTCTCGCGGTTGAAGGCGGGGCCGGTGCGGCTCTCGCGCCGGCGCTCGGCCTAGGTCCGCGCCTATTCGATCGCGCCGCCGTGGTACCAGTAGTTCACGAACGCGTTCCAGTAGCCGGTGCCTGCGAAGTCCGTCGGGTGGCTGACGACGACCAGGAGGCTCTGCCCGTAGAGGAACACGACGAATGCGAGCGGCACGACGATCCGGCGCGCGAGCAGTAGGCTCGACCCCGATGGGGCAGGTGCCTCCTCGGGAGCCGGCCCCGCGGCGACCACGGCCAGGTGGCTGAGTAGCGCGAGCGTCCACCAGCGACGGGCGTCGAGAGCGACGACGCTGAGGACGACCGCGACCAGGCCGAAGTACGAGGCCGACAGCCAGTACCACCGCCCGTAGCGGCCGGCGGCAAGCCAGATCGAGACGACGCTGACTGCGTAGATCGCAAACCAGACGACGCCGGTCCCGATCACGTAGCGCACGCCGTGCGAGGCGACGTAGTGCACGTTCTCGCGGAACGAGAGGCCGAGGAAGTACGTCGGGTTGAGTTCCGACTGCGCGTGCGACGCGTTCTGTACGTCGTGCAGATACGCCTTGGACGGCGTGGAGGCGTAGCTCGCGAGCGCAATGGCGATCGCCGGCACGAAGGCGAGTCCGCCGAAGACGGCCAGTCGCCGCCGGACACGAGGATCGTCCGCGCCGCCATTCTCCGCGGTCACCTGGCGGTAGAGGAGCACTGCGACCGAAGGCGCCAGGTACGCGATCAGGAACTCCTCGGAGGCGACG
>DATLUW010000772.1:0-3160 GCA_035577825.1 Actinomycetota bacterium
GCAGTGGCCGGGATCGTTGACGGTTCGATCCAGACCGGCGTCACCGAGAAGACGTCGTAAGGAGAGGCTCAGCATGGACGCGACCACGCCGGGAACCGCTTCGTCGGGCAGGGAGGGCGACACCCCCATGCTCGAGATGCGCGGGATCACGAAGCGGTTCCCGGGCGTGCTCGCCAACGATCGGGTGGACTTCGACGTTCGCGCCGGGGAGGTGCACACGCTCCTCGGTGAGAACGGCGCCGGCAAGAGCACCCTGATGCGGGTCCTGTACGGGCTGTACCAGGCCGACGCCGGCGAGATCCTGCTGCGGGGCGAACGCGTTGCGATCACCTCGCCGGCGGCCGCCATCCGGCACGGCATCGGCATGATCCACCAGCACTTCATGCTGGTGTCGTCGCTGACCGTCGCGGAGAACGTGGCGCTCGGGCTGAAGTCGTCGCGGGGGCCGTTGACGGACCTGGATCGTGTGTCCGCGCGGATCCGCGAGCTGTCGGAGGCCTACCGGCTGCAGGTCGACCCGTCGGCGTACATCTGGCAGCTGTCCGTCGGGGAGCGCCAGCGCGTCGAGATCATAAAGGCGCTCTATCGCAACGCGACGCTGCTGGTGCTCGACGAGCCGACCGCCGTGCTGACGCCGAACGAGGTCGACGACTTCTTCGCGATCCTCCGGCAGATGGTCGACGACGGCCGAGGGCTGGTGTTCATCTCGCACAAGATCCGCGAGGTGCTCGCGCTGTCCGACCGGATCACCGTGCTCCGCGACGGGCGGCTAATCGGGACCGTGCTGCCGGCGGACGTCACGCGGGCCGACCTGGCGAACCTGATGGTGGGGCGCGACGTGGAGGGGGTGGCCCGGCCGTCGTCGGAGCCGGGAGACGAGACCCGGCTGGCCGTGCGCGGGCTGACCGTTCGCGGCGACCGGGGAACCGAGATCGTGCACGAGGTCTCGTTCCAGGTGCACGCGGGCGAGGTCGTGGGGATCGCCGGCGTGTCGGGGAACGGACAGCGGGAGATGGCCGAGGCGGTCGCCGGTCTGCGGCCCGTGGTGTCCGGCGTCGTCGTGGTGAACGGGGAGGACATCACCGGGCGGGGGCCGGCCGGGGTGCGTTCGGCCGGGTTCGGCTACGTCCCCGAGGAGCGCATGCGCGACGGCGTGATCGGCGAGTTCACGGTGGCCGACAACCTGATGCTCGTCGACAGCACGAACCCCGTCTACCAGCGGTGGGGGTTCCTGCGGTCACGGGACATCCGCCGGCGGTGCGCCGAGCTGGTCGAGGCGTTCGGGGTGAAGACACCGGGGCTCGACACACCGACTCGGAACCTGTCCGGGGGGAACATCCAGAAGCTGATCCTGGCCCGCGAGCTGTCGGGCTCGCCGCGCGTGCTGTTCGTGTCGCAGCCGACGCGCGGCGTCGACCTCGGCGCGGCCGAGTACATCCACTCGCGGCTGATGGACCAGCGCGCCTCCGGGACCGCCATCCTCATCGTGTCGGAAGACCTGGACGAGGTGCTCGCGCTCTCCGACCGCATCCTGGTCATGTACGAGGGCCAGATCGTGGGCGAGGTCGATCCCTCCACGACGAGCCGGGAGACGATCGGCCTGATGATGGCCGGCGCCCGAGACGACGCCGAAGCCGGCTGAACGACCCGGAGCGCGCGTTCGACCCGGCTGTCTCACCCCTTCGGCCTGTCATGGCAAGAGGAGGGCCAGGACCATGGAGGCTGGCCGCCCCTGATCTCAGCCATGGCCTCAGATTGTCGGTAGGCCGTCGAGTCGGAGCGATAGGGAAGATCGCCGGGGGCTACAGCGTCGCGCGCGAGCGGGTGAGCTCTTCGACGAGCTGGCCGACGACCTGCTTCGCGTCGCCGAAGATCATCGTGGTCTTGGGGTTCACGAACAGCTCGTTGTCGATGCCGGCGAAGCCCGGTGCCATCGAGCGCTTGATGACCATGATGGTCTGCGCCTCCTCGACGTTCAGCACGGGCATGCCGTAGATCGGGGATCCCGGCGTGTTCTTCGCGGCGGGGTTCACGACGTCGTTCGCCCCAACGACCAGCGCGACGTCCGCCCGCGGGAACTCGGCGTTGATCTGGTCCATGTCGAACAGCTGGTCGTACGGCACGTTCGCCTCGGCCAGGAGCACGTTCATGTGGCCGGGCATTCGACCCGCGACGGGGTGGATGGCGAACTTCACCTCGACGCCCTTGTCGCCCAGCGCGTCCGAGAGCTGGCGGACCATGTGCTGCGCCTGCGCCACGGCCATCCCGTAGCCCGGGCAGATGATCACGAGCCTCGCGATCTTGAGGATCTCGACGGCCTCGTCCGGCGTCGCGGAGATGACGTTCCCCTCCACCACGGCGCCGGCTTCGGTCTGGAGCTTGCCGAAGGCCCCGAACATCACATTGCGGAACGACCGGTTCATGGCCCGCGCCATGATCACCGCGAGCAGGAACCCCGACGCTCCGTCCAGGGCGCCCGCCACGATCAGGATCTTGTTGTCGATCGCGAACCCCATCGCGGCGCCCGACAGCCCGGCGTAGGAATTGAGCAGCGCGATCACGGTCGGCATGTCCGCGCCGCCGATCGGGACGATCAGCAGCACGCCGAACACCAGCGACAGCGCGACCATCACCGGGAACAGCCCCTTCAACGAGGGGTCGGTGACCAGCACCACGACGATCGCCAGCGCGACGCCGAGGATCGAAAGGTTGATCACGTTCTGGGCGCGCCAGGTGATCGGACGCCCCGGCAGGATCTCCTGCAGCTTCCCGGCCGCCATCAGTGAGCCGGTGAACGTCAGCGACCCCAGCACCACCTCGATCCCGATCGCCGTCATGGTGGAGGCGGAGATGTGGGGGGTTCGCAGGTAGAACTCCGCGATCCCCACGAGTGCGGCGGCGAGCGCCCCGAACGCGTGCGACAGCGCGATCCGCTGCGGCATCGCGGTCATCGGCACGAACAGGCCGAGCGGGATCCCGATCGCCGTCCCGATGAACAGCCCGATCAGGATCCACTGGTACGTGATGATCTCGGATCGGAGCAGCGTCGCCACCACAGCGAGGACGAACCCGATCTCTCCGGCCAGCACGCCGCGCCGGGCGGTCGGCGGCGACGACAGCCACTTCAGCGCCAGCACGAACAGCACCCCGGCGACCAGGT
>DATLUW010000773.1:0-2252 GCA_035577825.1 Actinomycetota bacterium
GGAGGCCCGAGGCCGGCGTCCGTCATTGCGAGCGGGCCCTGGAACTCGCCGAGGAGCTCGGCATTATGCGATCGGCGCGCATCCTCGGATCCCGAGGCCTCGCCCGCGCCATCCTCGCGGATCCGGGGGGACTGGACGACATGCGCGAGGCCATCCCGATCGCGATAGAGGCTGGGCAGGGGCGCGAGGTCGCCATGCTGCACAACAACCTCGGGGTCGAGTTGGTCGCGTTCGACGGCCCCGCGGCTGCGCTCGAGGTTCTGAGCGCCGGGATCGCCTTCGCCCAAGCCCGCGGGCTCATCGGGTCGGCGAACTGGGCCACGTCCAGCACGCTCTATCCGCTCACCGACCTCGGCCGGTTCGACGAGGCGCTCGACGCCGCAGCCCGCTTGACCGAGTACCAGGAAACGGCGGAGGTCTCGCTGGACCTGTGGGGCGTTCGAGCGGCGCAGGCTCGGATCCTCACCATCCGGGGGCGGGCAGCGGAGGCGATCGACTGGCTCGACGGTCTCGAATCCTCGGCCCCGGGATCGACCGATTTCGTCGTCATCGGCCTCGGGGCGTCGGCCCTCGTTCGCGCCGGCACAGGGGATGGGCCGACCGCGGCCGCGCTGCTGAACGAGATCGAGCGGAGTGCGGGCGTTCGCCAGAATCAGTACTACAGCCAGTTCCTCCTGGCGCTTGTGCGCACCTCACTGGCGATCGGGGAGCCCGAGCTCGCCGAACGCCTCACCCGCGGCGTCGAGGACCAACACCCATATTTCCAGCACGCCGTCGTCGCCGCAACCGCCGCACTGGAGGAGGCCGGCCGAGACTTCAGTACAGCAGCCCTGACGTATGCCGAGGCAGCCGGGCGGTGGGAGCGGTTCGGCGTGGTGCCGGAACTGGCGTTCGCGCTGCTCGGTGAGGGCCGTTGCTTGGTCGAGCTGCACCGGCAGTCCGAAGCCGTCCCCGTGCTCCGTCGGGCCCGCGAGATCTTCGATGCGCTCGAGGCGGCGCCCGCGCTCGCGGAGACGGACGCGCTCCTTGGGAAGGCGACCGCGCTCAGCTCCTGAAGGCGGACGCGGGTTCGCGGTCAGTGCGAGTCGAGCCAGGCTTCGAATCGTCCCCGCAGGCCCTCACCGCCGCGCGGCGGCGGCTTCGGGTCGAGCCACGACGACCGCTTCTTCTCGTTCTCCAGCAGGATCCACTCGTAGCCGTACGAACGCGGCCCTGCCCAGAACGGGTCCTCCAGCCAGGCCTCGTGCTGGAGCGATGCGACCGACGCGTAGCCGTACCGCGGTCGACCCCGCCAGAACGCGTCGAGGTCGTGCAGCGCCGACCCGGCCGTCCGGGCGCGGACCTCGTCGACGCTCGCGTACTCGCCGACCCACCCGATCCTGATCCGCGCCTTCGCCACGAGCAACCCGCCGTCGAGCTGGACCCAGACGACGTCGTCCGGCGACGAGCCCTCCTTGTATGCCGGCCCCGGCCGGTCCCGCGTCTCCACGGCGAACCCGAGCGCGGGCTTCCCGGCCTCGCCCGTCAGGTGTTCCAGCGATCGAACGACCACGTGGTCCATCGGCATGTTCAGCCTCTCACGACCGACCCCGGGACGCGGGTGTTCGAGGTCCTCGTTGGACCTTGACTTGCTCTAGGCTTCGCCCGGCTCGATGCGTGGCATCGGATCGCCATCGTGCCTCGGGGCATCCGCGTCCGGTTCCCGTGACGCGCGTCCCGCATGTCGGCCAAGAAAGGGGCGGGGGGATGGACATCCGAAGGTCGTTCGCGAAGCTCCTCGGAGCAGTGCTGGTGGTCGGGACCGCCGTTGTCGCCGGCGCTCCCGGCTCGGCGACGGGCGCGACCTGTCAGTCCTGGGGCGCGCAGCCCCCCAACCGGACCCAGGAGATCAACCGGCTGTCGGGGGTGGTGGTCCTCTCGCCGTGCCGGGCGTGGGCGGTCGGCTCCTACAACGTCCCTCCGGTGAGTCAGACGCTCATCGAGGAGTGGAACGGGACCGCGTGGCACGTCCAGCAGAGCCCGAACGCCAACACCTCCACCCCCAACGACCTGGAGGGCGTGACCGCCACGTCGACGAAGGATGCCTGGGCTGTCGGGCTCTTCTTCACCTCCGGGTCGGTCGCCCGGACCCTGACCGAGCACTGGAACGGGACCGCCTGGTCGCTCGTGCCCAGCCCCAGCCCGGGGACCGGCGACGACCTCTCCGGCGTTGATGCCGTGTCCTCAACGGACGTGTGGGCGGTCGGGAGCAG
>DATLUW010000774.1:0-7434 GCA_035577825.1 Actinomycetota bacterium
CTATGCGTCGGTCGAACAGCGCGACGATCCCCGGCTGCGCGGACGCCCGGTCATCGTCGGCGCCGGGGTCGTCCTCGCGGCCAGCTACGAGGCCAAAGCGTACGGCGTTCGAACCCCGATGAACGGCGTGCAGGCCCGCCGGCTGTGCCCCGACGCGGTCGTCGTTCGTCCCCGGATGGACGCGTACAGCCAGGCGAGCAAGGACATGTTCGAGGTGTTCCGCGACACGACGCCGTTCGTGGAGGCGCTGTCGATCGACGAGGCCTTCCTCGACGTCGGCGGGCTGTGGCGCATCTCGGGGACGCCGACCGAGATCGCCGTTCGCCTGCGGGCCACCGTCCGGGAGCGTGTCGGACTGCCGATCACGGTCGGGGTCGCGAGGACCAAGTTCCTGGCGAAGGTGGCGAGCGGCGTGGCCAAGCCGGACGGGCTGCTCGTCGTGCCGGTCGACCGCGAGCTGGAGTTCCTGCACCCGCTGCCGGTCGAGGCCCTGTGGGGCGCGGGCGCCGTCACCGCCGCCAAGCTCCACGAGCGCGGCATTGCGACCGTGGCGGAGGTCGCGCGGCTGGGGGAGGCGGCGCTGGTGGAGATCCTGGGCCGGGCGCTCGGGCGGCAGCTCCACGCGCTCTCCCACAACCGCGATCCCCGGCGTGTGCAGACGGGCCGCCGCCGCCGATCGATCGGAACGCAGCGCGCCCTGGGGCGGCGGCGGAGGACTCCGGAGCAGCTCGACACCGATCTCATCGCGCTGGTCGACCGGCTCTCCCAGCGGCTGCGCGCGGCGCACCGGGTGAGCCGGACCGTCACACTGCGCATGCGGTTCGACGACTTCACGCGGGCGACGCGCTCGCACACGCTGCCCGAGGCGACCGCCGACACCCCGTCGCTCCTCGCAGCCGCGCGCGAACTGCTCGCGGCGGCGATGCCGACGATCCGGCGTCAGGGCATCACGCTGATCGGCATCACCTACACCAACCTCGGCGACGACGGTGCGATCCAGCTCGCGCTGCCGTTCGACCGGCGCGCCGGCTCGACGCTCGACGCGACGGTGGACGACCTCCGCGACCGGTTCGGCAAGACGGCCGTCACCCGGGCCGCGCTCCTCGGCCGGGACTCGGGCATGTCGGTGCCGCTGCTCCCCGATTGACCGCGCGATCGGGCTCGCCGTCGGCGGAGCGTACGACCCCTTCGGTCATCGCGGCCCGGGTAGGCTTGGGCCGGTGACCTGGTACGCAGGCGATGACGTCGCTCGTCAGACCGGGGTCGACGCCGACTACCTCGTTCGACTGGTGGACCTCGGCATCCTGGCCCCCCAGCAGCCGGATCGTTTCATGCCCGGCGATGTGCGCCGCGTGCAGCTGGCCAGGTCGCTCGAGGACGCCGGGATCCCGCTCGAGGGTGTGGCCGCCGCCGTCCGGCGGGGCGCCCTGTCGCTCGCCTTCCTCGACGCCGCCGCGTACGAGCGGTTCGCCGCGCTCGCGCCGGAGACGTTCCAGCAGGTCAGCGACCGCACGGGGATCCCGCTCGAGCTGTTGATGGTCGTCCGCGAGTCGATCGGGATGGCGCAGCCGTCGCCCGACGACCGGGTCCGCGAGGACGAGATGGCGATCGTGCCGTTCATCGAGCTCCAGGTCGCGGAGGGATTCCGGCCGGCGGCCATCGAGCGTCTGCTCCGCGTGCAGGGCGACAGCACCCGTCGGATCACCGAACAGGAGGCCGCGTGGTGGCAGTCGGAGGTGATCGAGCCGGCCATCGCCGCGGGCAAGGGGGAGGAGATCGGCGACGCCGAGTTCACCGACCTGATCTCCCCGCTCTCCGAGCAGACGGTCCTCGCCATGTACCACGCCCACCAGGCGCGGGCTTGGACCGCCAACATCATCGAGGGGTTTGAGATCCTGATGGCGCAGGCGGGGATCCACAGCCGCCTCGAACGACTCCCGGCGATCTGCTTCCTCGACATCAGCGGCTACACGCGACTCACCCAGGAGCACGGCGACGACGCCGCCGCCGACCTGGCGAGCACGATGGGTCGCCTGGTTCGGCGCAGCTCGGTCGAGCACGGCGGCAAGCCGATCAAGTGGCTCGGCGACGGCGTGATGTTGTACTTCGGCGACCCCGGCGCCGGCGTGCGCGCCGCCCTCGAGATGGTGGCCGGGCTCGCCGCCGCCGGATTGCCCCCGGCGCACGTCGGTCTGCATGCCGGGCCGGTGCTGTACCAGGAGGGCGACTACTTCGGCCAGACCGTGAACCTCTCCGCGCGCATCGCCGACTACGCCCGGTCCGGCGAGGTGCTCGTCAGCCAAACCGTCGCCGACGCGTCGCAGGAGCAGGGCATCGCGTTCCACGATCTCGGCCCGGTGGAGCTGAAGGGCGTCTCCGGAACGGTGCACCTACTCCGGGCCCAGCTCCCCTGATCCCGCCCAGCGGAGGGTTCGCAGCGCGCGGAGGGTGATCCAGCGGCTCGGGAAGCCGTCGCCGTCCTCCATCCCGAAGTGCGTCGGCCCCTGGTGCGTGTTCTCGAGCGCCCACCGACCGTCCCCGTCCCGCTTGTGGGCCACCAGGGCGAGCGCTTCCTCGCACCGGACGTCCGGGGCGGCCCCCGCAGCCCGGAGGTAGTCGAGGCCGCGCAGCACGTCGTAGTACCAGCGGGTCGGGAACGAGAACATCGTGAACCGCGGGTCGACGACCTCGCCGGTCGTCCGACGCCGGAAGAGCCCCCGTTCGAGCAGGTATTCCTCGCCGCCGCGGCGAGCGGACGTCACGGCGTCGGACGACCCTCCCGCCTGCTCCCATTCGAGCAGGCCCTCGAGGACGCAGATCGTCGAATGGAACGACGACACCGTCGCGCCGTATTCGGCCCAGCAGTTCCATCCGCCGTCCGGGAGCTGGTCGGCCAACAGGCGTTCGAAGATGCCGTCGACGCGCTGGCCGAAGTACGCGCCGTTCGCGAGCGCGATCCCGTTGACGCACGGTTCGGTTTCACCGTCGAAGTAGGGAGCGCCGTTCGCCCTCCACCGGACGTGTTCACGCACGAGCGAGGCGGCCCGGACCGCCTCGGTTCCGGCGGGGTCGAGGCCCAGCTCGCGCAGGAGCTGGAGCGAGAAGTGCGTCGCCGTCCACGCGTCGAAGAACGGCTTCGACTCGTCCACCCAGCCCGGCCGGTACGAACCGCCGTCCCAGTGGCCGTCGCCCGCCTGCAGCGCGAGCAGCTGCGCGCCCCAGCCCTCGCTCGCGACCCGTGCGCGCTCGGCCGCCACCTCCTCGGGTCCGGCATCGGTGAGGTCGCGCATCACCTGCCAGCGGATCGCCGGGTCGGCGTCCAGCAACCACTCGATCACGCTCACAGCGCGCGAATCTACCGCCGGCCGCCGACGCTCGGCCGGGCCTATCCGAACGTGAAGGCGTAGGCCTCGGCGCCGGGCGCATCGAAGGCGATCTCGATCGTGCGGTCCATGATCGCGCCCGGCTGGCGCACGAGCTGGTGCAGCCGCGGGTGGGACAGCGTGCCCCGGCCGTCGTCGTCCACGTCGAAGCCATGGGACGCGCCCGGCGGCTCGCCGTCGAGCAGGACGCGGAACGGGACGGGCCCTTCGGCGCCGCCGGGCCCCATCACCAGGTGCACGTCGCGGCCGTGGAACCGGAACGCGATCCGGCCGCCCGCCTCGTCCAGGACGATCGCCTTCCGTCCGATCGTCCACTCTCCCGACAGCGCCCACGAGTTCAACCGCAACCCCACCGGCGCGACGTACGTGTGCTGCCGGTCGAGCTCGAGGCCGTCGAACGACGCGAAGCTCCGGGCCTGCTCGTAGCCGAGGTAGCTCTCCGGCGTGCGCAGGTTCATCCAGTCGGCCTGCACCTCGAAGCCCTCGAGGTCGACCGCGACGAGGTCGTCGGCGCCGTCGCGCCCGGCCTCGCGCAGCAGCCGCTGGATGACCCGCTCGGACTCCTCGTACCCGCCCTCGCCGAACTGGTGGTGGCGGATCCGTCCCTCCGCGTCGGCGATGTACAGCGCCGGCCAGTACCGGTTGTCGAGCGCATCCCAGACCGCGTAGTCGTTGTCGAGCGCGATCGGGTACCCGACCTCCGATCGCTTCGCCTCGCGGCGGACGTTCTCCACGTCGTGCTCGAACGGGAACTCCGGCGTATGCACCCCGACCACGACCACGTCCTGCTCCGCGTACCGCCGTTCCCACGCGCGGAGGTAGCCCAGTGTCCGCAGCCAGTTGATGCACGTGTACGTCCAGACGTCGACGAGCACGATCTTGCCGCGGAGCTCTTCCACGGTGAGCGGCTCCGAGTTCAGCCACCCGGTCGCCCCGTCGAACCCGGGCAGGCGCCCTTCCACCTTCAACGACGCGGGCCCCGAGTGACGACCGAAGTCGAACAGGCTCATCGCACGTCCAGCTTCAGCGAAGCGACCGGAAGGTGGCCCGCACCTCGTCCGAGAACGCCTGCGGCTGCTCCCACGCCGCGAAATGGCCGCCCTTGGGCAGGCGGTTGTAGTGGACGAGGTTCGGGTAGGCCTGCTCGGCCCACGAGCGCGGAGCCGTGTAGATCTCGTCGGGGAACGCGCTCACGCCGGTGGGGAGCTCGACCCCCTTCGGGGCGAAGAACGCGAGCTTGCTCTCCCAGTACAGACGGGCCGAGGAGACCGCCGTGCCGGTCAGCCAGTACAACGTGGCGTTGTCGAGGACGTCGTCACGCGTCAAGCCCTCGGACGCCCCGTCGAACACGCGGGTGATGAGGTCGAGGCTCGCCGCGTCGTGGTCGAGCATCCACGCGGCCAGCCCGACGGGTGAGTCCTCGAGCGCGTACAGCGTCTGCGGCCGGCCTCCCATCTCCTGCGCGTAGGCGAGCCCGTGCTGATAGAAGAACGCGAGCTGGTCCCACGCATACTTCTCGTCGCCCGTGAGCCCCGCCGGCTCTTCGAACGTCTGGAGGGCGGTCGCGATGTCTTCCGGGAGGGTTGCCGGCATGTTCGTGTGGATGCCGACCAGTCCCGGCGGCTTCAGGAGCGCCATCTGCTCGGTGACGGCGTTCCCCCAGTCGCCGCCCTGCGCCACGTACTTCGTGTATCCGAGCCGCTCCATCAGCACGACCCACGCCTTCGCGATCCGGATCGGGTCCCAGCCACCCTCGGTGGGCTTCCCCGAGAACCCGTGCCCGGGGAGCGACGGGATCACGACGTCGAAGGCGTCCGCCGCATCCGCGCCGTGCGCGGTGGGGTCCGTCAGCGGGCCGACGATCTTCAGCTGTTCGATGATCGAGCCGGGCCATCCATGGGTCACGACGACCGGCAGCGCGCCCTCGTGCTGCGACCGGACGTGGATGAAATGGATGTCGGTTCCGTCGATCTCGGTGACGAATTGCGGCAGCGCCTGCAGCCTCGCCTCGACCTTCCGCCAGTCGTGCTCGTTCGCCCAGTAGGTCGCGAGCGCCTGCATGGTCGCGAGCTGCACGCCCTGGCTCCTGTCGTCCACGGTCTCGCGGGTCGGCCAGCGCATCGCAGCGACGCGCCGGCGCAGGTCGTCGAGCGCCTCCTGCGGCGCGTCGACGCTGAACGGACGGATGTCGGCGTCCGGCAGGACCACGGGGGTTTCGGTCGCCTCCTCGATGTTCATCGGGACTCCTTCCATCGGCTGGGGGGGGCGACAATTGTGGCCTCTCGGCAGATTCCCTGCAGAAGGAGTCGCCCTCCGAGCGGCGACGGCGGCCTCGTGCCGCCTACAGCCAGTGCCGTCGCTTGAACAGCGTGTACAGGCCGAAGCAGGTCAGCGCCATGAGCAGGATCGCGAAGGGGTAGCCGAAGAACCAGTCGAGCTCCGGGATGTGGCGGAAGTTCATCCCGTAGATGGTCCCGATGAGCGTCGGCGCGAACAGGATCGCGG
Organism: Actinomycetota bacterium; assembly: GCA_035577825.1. Taxonomy (GTDB): domain Bacteria; phylum Actinomycetota; class UBA4738; order UBA4738; family JACQTL01; genus DATBHM01. The sequence goes on from DATLUW010000774.1 coordinate 5,889, forward strand.
CCCAGGCGGAGATCTTCTTGACCTCCTCGTTCTGGTGGTTCGCGGCCTCGGCGAGGCTGCGCATCTCCTCGTTCTGCCGCTGGGCCACCAGCGTGGCGTTCACGGTCAGCATGTCGCGGAGGGTCACGCGGAACTCGTCGACGCGCTCGATGATCTGGATGAGGTGGTCCTCGACGTCCCGGAGCCGGTCCTGGAGCTCCTCGTCGACCCGGTATTTGGCGAACCCGGCCCGCAGCGCCGTGATGACGTCGATGAGCGGCCGGGTGGCGCGCTGGAAGTCGGCCACCTCCCGCGACAGCTCGTAGATGCGGCGGGACACCTTGGGATCGCCGCTGAACACCTCGACCTCGATCTCGTCGATGTCGTGGTGGACGCCCGCGACCACCGGGTAGTAGCCGTCCACGACCTTGTCGAGCACCGCGTACAGGACGGCCTCGGAGCCCCGGCGGAGCATCTCCGGCTCCCCCTCCAGCGCGTGGCGCACCGAGCCGAACTCCGGCGCCTCGCTGTGGCGGACGGTGATGACGAACCGGGGCCCGACGAACACGTGGATCTCGCCGAATTCGACCTCCTCGACGTCGTCGAGGTACCGGGCCGGCCTGAGCACCACGAACAGGGTCTCGTCGTGGCGTTCGATCTTGGGTCGCTGGTGCGCGGTGATCGCGTCCTCGACGGCGAGCGGGTGGAGCGCGAACTCGTCGGCGAGCGACTGGACCTCGTCGCCCTCCGGCCGGTAGAGGCCGATCCAGGCCATCCCGTCCGGATGCTGGCGGAGGCTCTCGAACGTCTCCGGGAGCGAGGTGGGTGAGGAGACCCGCCGGCCGTTCACGTAGATCGCGCTGTCGATGAGCGGCGAGCGGCGCTGCTCCTTCGGCGGCGGCTCGGGAACCGACAGGCCGTCCTCACGGTCGGCCTCGGAACTCCGCACGCCCGGCATTCGCCGGACCAGGGAGCGGATCGGCGACCTGCGGTGCTGGCTCACGCGGCAAGCGTAGCGGCCCCCACGGGCCGGAACATCCGCTCGCGAACCGCGTAGCGTGGCGGTGTGTGCTTCGCACCGCAGGCCGACGTCGTGGGCGGAGCCGCCGTCGCCGCCGTCGGGATCGACGCGATGCGCCACGTCGACCACCGGCCCGGCCACGTCGCGCTCGCGGCGCTTCCTCTGATCCTCGGCGTCCACCAGATCATCGAGGCCTTCGTGTGGTGGGGACTCCAGGGACACGTGCCGCAGAGCGCGGGGCGCTCCGCACTGTGGGCGTACCTGTTGATCGCGTTCGTCGTGCTCCCCGTGCTCGTCCCGGTGGCCGTGTTCACGCTGGAACGCGGCACGCGCCGGAGATCGCAGCTGGCGCCGTTCGTCGTGATCGGGGTGGGCGTCGGGGCGACGCTGCTGGTCGCCATGATCCACGGGCCGATCGGAGCCAGCCTCGCCCCGTATCACGTGAACTATCTGGTCGAAGGGGGCGTCGGGCTGCCGGTCACGATCCTGTACATCGTCGCCGTGTGCGGCTCGCTGCTCCTGTCGGGAGAACGGATGCTGATCCTG
>DATLUW010000775.1:0-2604 GCA_035577825.1 Actinomycetota bacterium
ACGCTCGGGCCCTGCTTCGCCTCGGCCTCCTTCAGCATGACCTCCCAGTCGAGGTTCGCGGTCGACCAGCGGGCGGCCTCCTCGATCGCCGGGCCGGTCCAGGTCCCGCCGTCCCCGAGCACGTTCACGTCGGTGGCGGTCAGGTGCGCCCGGATCAGGATGCCCTTGAGCCGCATGTCGTGGCCCATCCGGTAGGTGGACCCGGCGGCGAGCGGCTGGCGGCACCCGCAGGGGCACGGCCGGAGGTGCGCGTACGGCTCGGGCAGCGTGGTCCGGTCGAGGATCACACCGGCGAGCCCGGGCGGGTCGCCCTTGTAGCCGGGGCGGTACGCCTCGGTGTTGGGCGAGCTGTCCTTGCGGGGGTCGTAGTTGGTCGGGCTGAACTTGCCCATGTCAGTCCTCCTGTCCGTAGTACTCGAGCTCGCGGGCGACGTGGCGCACGGCGTCGTGCTGCGCACGCTTGAGGTCGTTGCCCCGGCCGGACCAGGTGTCGTCCGGGCCGTGGATCAGCTTATCGGTGACCATCGCGCGGCACTCGTCGGGGGTCCGTCCCCGGCGGACCATGCCGTCGAGCACGGAGTAGAGGTCGCGGGCGACCTCGGTGGCGGCGAGCTGCTGCACCCAGTCGTGCAGGCTCTGGACCTGCGAGCCGTCGCTGGCCCCGGCGGTGATGTTCTCGCGCAGCCGGTCGGCCTGGGCGCACGCGTCCTCGTAGCTGGACTTCCGGGTGCGGGCTGCGTCGGTGGTGGTGGGTCGGTACATGGCTGGCTCCTCCTGGCTCCGCGGTGGCCCTGGCGACCGCCGCTACGTCAATTCAATCACGGCCTTGCGGCCGTGTCAAGTCCCCCCTACCGGCGGGCCTGCCCGATCACGAGGCAGGCCCACAGGAACGCGATCAGCGCGGCGCACCCGAGCAGGATCGCGAGCGTCTCTAGCGCGCGGTCGCGCCACGGGCGGCGCGGGTTCACACCGAGTCCCGGAGGCTGTTGTAGCGCTCGACGGCGTCCTGGAGCGCGCCGAGGAAGTCGCCGGAGTAGATCGGGAACTGGACGGTGTGCGCGCCCTCGTGGCCGTAGCCGTTGACGATCTGGACGGTCCAGCCCGCGGGCTCGCCCAGCAGTTCGGCGTTGCACTCGGGGGACGCGAGCCACATGTGGGTCTGCTCCTCCGGGTCGTCGCCCGAGTCGTAGACCGGGATGTCTAGCACGACGGCGATGTCGGTCTCGGCGTAGCAGACCGGGATCCCGGCCTCGGCGAGCGCGAGCAGCATCGGGCGGTAGTGCCCGAGGTGGGTACGCTTCCACGCCTGGTGGCGGGCGCGGCTGGCGGCGCGGCTGGCGGTGGTGGTCATGGTATCCTCCTGGCTAGGGCTGGTACCCCAGTATACTCCTCCCTTGCCTCGGTGTCAAGGCCCCGCGTCCGAAGGGCGGACTCCCCTCTCGGTGTGGTATACTGTGCGTAGGAGACAAGGAGGGGAGGCACGATGCCGACCACCAGCACCAACAGAGAGCTCGGCGCTCGGATCGGACTGAGCCACAGCTCGATCTCACGCATCCGCCACGGCCAGCGGCTGCCTTCGCTCGCGGTCATGCGCGCGATCGAGCGAGAGCTCGGCTGGGCGCTCGCCGACCAGCTCAAGGCCCGCGACCGATTCGAGAAGGACAACCTGGCATATGCCAAGGCTCTCGCCCGCGCCGAGCGCGCAGCCGCAGCTTAGGCCGTACCAGGAGGCTGGCGTTGCGTGGCTCAGGGATCGACCCCGCGCGTTCCTCGCCGACGAGGCAGGTCTCGGGAAGTCCCGGCAGTTCGTCGAGGCAGCTCGAGGACGCACCCTTGTGGTGGCACCGGGTATGGTCCTCGACGGTGGGACGTGGGACGAGGAGACCGAGCGCTGGGCTCGTGACCCCGGTGCCTTCACGCAGGTCGCCTACTCCTCGCTGAACACCCGGGTCAAGACCGGGGCCAACGCGAGCGCCACCCGGCCGACTGACGAGCTCAAGCCGGAGTACCGCGAGCCCTGGGACTCGGTGATCCTCGACGAGGCCCACTACATCAAGGGCCGGAAGTCGCACTGGACCAAGGCCGTGCTCAACCTCAAGGCGGAGCAGGTACACCTCGGCACCGGCACGCCGATCCCGAACTGGGCCGACGAGCTGTTCATCCCGCTGCAGGTGCTCCACCCGGAGAAGGCGCACCCGGGCGGGGAGCTCGGCTCGTACTGGCGCTGGGCCCGGGAGTGGTTCGATTGCTCACCGACCCGCTGGTCCCAGGGCATGCCGTCGGTAGGCGAGCTGCTCGCCTGCAGCCCGGCGTGTCTCGACCGACCACCGACCGACCCGTGCGGGCACTACCTGGAGTTCGCCGAGGCTAACCTAGGCGACCTGTTCCTGCAGCGGCTCCGGGACGACGTCCTCACCGACCTCCCACCACTGACGAAGGTGATCGTCGAGACGCCGATGACGAAGGCGCAGGCCGCGGCGTACAACGCACTGAAGAAGGACTTCGTGGCGTGGGCCGGGGAGCACGGCGAGGAGATCGTCGCCTGGAACGAGGCGGCTCTCAACGAGCAACTGATCAAGCTCTCGGTCGGACTCGACGTGATCC
>DATLUW010000776.1:0-5579 GCA_035577825.1 Actinomycetota bacterium
TCCGAAGGGACGGTTGGACGCAGGATTGCTACCCGAACTGCCCGTCGGCTCCTCACACTTCGATGGTGATCGTGCGGTGAGCCGCGTTCGACTGGGGAGGTTTGTGGCCTGCCTGTTCCTCGTCGGCTGCGTCGGGGGCGGATCGCCCGCCCCCGACGCCCGGCCCGGCAACTCCACACCGAATCGCGTCGGCGCCTCGCTCCCGACAGGGCCGCCGAGCACCAAGCCTGGAACGAGCCCGGCCCCCTCATCGCCGGGCAACTCGAGACCGGAGGTCCAGCGCCTTCCTCCGATCACGCTCGTGGGGGATCTCTCAGAGCCCACGGTTCCATGGACCCCAGTGATGTTCATCCCCTTCGGCGACGTCCCGAGTCAGGCGGGGGCCCTTCTCAAGAAGAAGTTCGCGTCGCAGCCCCTCGTGCCGCCGTCGTTCGCGATCGACTACGACGGATCGCTGTGGTTGCTCGACCTCGTCAAGCATCGGATCTCGCATTACGGCGCCAACGGTGAGTTCATTGGAGCAACCGGGGGGCTCGAGTTCAGCCGCTTCCGACCCTACGCGCAGGACCTCGCGTTCGTGGACGGGCAGTTGTACGTCGCGGAGTTCACGCACAATACGCTGCAGACCTACGTGCGGACGGTCTCCGCGGACGGGCTCGGCTCTCGCGTCCGAGTCGAGTCGAACGGCCGCCCGATCTTCATCTCGCGGCTCGCCTCGCCGACGACGGAGTTGATCGGCTACGCCTCCGGCGCCTCGGGCGTCGTTGGTCGTCCTCCAACGGCCGGGTTTCACGGCTATTGGGTGATCGACCCGGACACCGGCGCAAGCCGGGGCACCAAGGGCATCCCGCTGGCAGACGGAAGCCGTCTCGGAACCGGCGGCACGCTCATCAACAACGGCCGGTCCCTGCTCGTCGTACACAAGACCGACACGGGACTCTTCGAGCGGACGATTCACCTGGTGGTTCGCCCATCGGCGCAGAGCAACGTTCGGATTCCCGTCGTCGCGGGCTGGCAGACCTCTGTCGCCCTCCCGCATGGGTTCGCGACGTATGCGGGCTTCGCTCCCTCGCGGTTGGCGGACGACCAGCGATATCACGGAGCGGAGCGATGGCTGCTCGAGTACTTCGATGACGGGCAGCCGCTTGTCTGGGAGCCGCTTCCGGAGTCGCCACTCGACGGCGCGTATGTGTGGCGCTACCTGACCGAGGGGCTCGACGGGCATCTCTACCTCATGCTGGCGGAGCGGGGAGGGATGCGCATCTACCGACGGCCGGGGCCACCGGCGAGCTGAACCCGGCTTCTTCAACCCACAGATTGCGCCGTCGCCGCGCGGTCCGGCCGCCACCCCGGAATACAATCCCCCGGCCGATGCGGACCCTGTACCGAGCCTCGCGGGTTCACACCCTGTCGCACCCCGCGACGGGGGAATGGCTGCTCGTCGACGAGCGGCACGTCCAGCGCGTCGGGGCCGGGGACCCGCCCGAAGCCGACCGCGTGGTCGAGCTGCCCGGGACGACGATCATGCCCGGGTTCGTGGACGCCCACGTTCACCTCACGGGCACCGGCGTCCACGAATCGGGCCCGGACCTCGGGGGAGTGCGCTCGGCGGGCGAGCTGCTCGCGATCCTCACGGAGGAGGCCGGGGCGAACGAGGGGCCGGTGTTCGTCCACGGGTTCGACGAGACGGGCTGGGATGTCCCCACCCTGCCCGCGGTGGACGAGCTCAACGCGGTGACGCAGGCGCCGCTCGTGGCGGTTCGGGCCGACGGGCACATCTGCCTGGCCAATCGGCCGGCGATCGACGCGGCGGGGGTCGGCGACCTCCCGGGGCTCGAACGGGACGCAGACGGTGTGCCCACCGGCGTGCTCCGCCGAGAGGCGAACTGGGCCCTCCAGCGCTGGTACCACGATCAGATGGGCGACCACCAGATCCAGGAGCTCCAGCTCCGGGGCGCTTCGCTCGCGGCCAGCCGGGGCGTCACCAGCCTGCACGAGATGGCCCAGCCCGGCTCTCGCGGCTGGCGGGACTTCGAGGTCCTGATGGACCATCGCTCGCGGCTGCCCGTGGACGTGATCCCGTACGTGGCCACGATGGAGATCCCGCTCGTCATCGACTACGGGCTGCCGCGGATCGGCGGCGACCTGTCGCTCGACGGCTCCATCGGCGCCCGAACGGCGCATCTCGCGGAGCCGTACGTCGACGGCGAAGGCACCGGCGTGGCGTACCACGGCGACGAGGACCTCGCGGAGTTCTTCCACAACTCGCACCTCGCCGGGCTCCAGGTCGCGGTGCACGCGATCGGCGACGCCGCGATCGAACAGGCCCTGTCGTCCTGGGAGCGCGTATACGGAACGCTCGACTCCCGGAATCGACGTCACTTCCGCGCGCGCCGCCACCGCGTCGAGCACTTCGAGATGCCGACCCCCGGCCAGGTCGAGCGCGGCGCCAACCTCGGGCTCGCGATCTCCGTGCAGCCGGGGTTCGACGCGGCGTGGGGTCACCCTGGGGCCATGTACGAGCAGCGCCTGGGCTCCGTTCGCGCCACCGGGATGAACCCGTTCCGTACGCTGCTTGCCCGCGGGATGGCGGTCGGCGGAGGCTCGGACTCGCCGGTCACCCCCCTCGACCCAATGGCCGGGATCCTCGCCGCGGAGGGCCACCACGAGTCGTTCGAGCGGCTGGGCCGCGACGAGGCGATCCGGTTGTTCACGCGGGGCGGTTCGCTGATCGCGAACCTCGAGGACAAGAAGGGCTCGCTCGAGCCGGGGATGCAGGCCGACTTCGCGGCCTACGACGACGACCCGTTCACTGCCGAGCAACTGGAAGGGCTCCGTCCGGTGCTCACGGTGTCGATGGGCCGCGAGGTGTTCGCCCGCTAGACGAAGCGACGCGTCTCGACCGGAGGTCGAGGGTCCCGAGGGGAGCCTCTGACCTGCGAATTCGAACGATCGATGGGCTCGCCGGGCGCCGAGTCTCGATCCCGCGTTGACACCCAGTTTGCCGAGGCCTACAGTACGCCTCGCCGCCGGGAGACCGGGGGCGGGATGGACCCAGAGGCTGAGTAGAGAACGCGGCGCCCCGGCGCTGCGGCCCCAAAGGTCTCTGGGTCCTTTCCGTTTCCGTGCAGACCGGCCAGCCCGCCCGCCGGGCGAATCGAGCACGGAGTCCACAGGTCCGTGCTTCGCGGACGCGGGAACAAAGCGGCTCCGGCGCGTGTTCCAGTGCTCCGCGTCACCGTCAGACCGCGAGGGTAGAATCCCCCGACCTCGGGGGCGGGGCACCGCTCCCGTGGGGTGGTGCGGGACTTGCGTCGAGGGCCCGATCCGGGCCACGCCGGCCCCCCCGCGCCGAACGCAACCGCTCGCGACGACGAAGAAGCACCGAAGAATCAGCGAAGAACCGAAGGCCGAACGGAAGCGACGACGAACCCGAGGAACGGACAATGGAAGACAACATCGACGAGATGACCGAGGACGAGGACCTCGAGCCGCTCGACGACGAGGGCGACGAGGAAGAGGGAGCACCGGAGCCGGCGGCCACCACGACCGACGGCGAGGGCGGCGCCGAGGTCGAATCCAGCCTCGAGGAGCTGCTGGCGAAGCGGGAGGGTGGGAAACCCGCCGAGGAGGAGGACGAGGACGACTCGATGCTGGCCATCGGCCGGGACGAGCGGCTCGAGCCGCTCGCCGTCAAGGTCGTCCCCCCAACGGACAAAGAGTTCGTATGCAAGAACTGCCACCTCGTGAAGCACCGCAGCCAGCTGGCGGATCGCGACCGCATGTTCTGCCGCGACTGCGCCTGAACGACGAGGAGCCGGGCGGCACCCCGCCCGGCAGATCCGGGCTGGCGGGCACCGCCCTGCCACCCGGCGTGGTCGACCACGACGAACCCCGGCCGGGCGGCGACGGTTCCCCGGGCGGCGAGCCGACCGGCGACCGCGAGCCGACCGGCGGCGGAGGCGCCCGGCGGCGGGGGAGCGGCTCCACACCCGCCAGGCGCCTGCCGGTGGCCCTGCTCGCGGCCGGCGCGTCCGGCGTCCTTTTGTCCCTGGCCAATCCCCCGGTCCAGATCGAGCCGCTGGCGTTCGTCGCCCTGATCCCGCTGCTGTGGGCCATCCGGCGCGCGCGGCCCCGGCGCGGCCTGCTGCTGGGGTTCACGTTCGGTGCCGTCTACTTCCTGACGACGCTGTACTGGATCCTGCTGTTCGGCACGCTTGCCTGGACGGCGCTGTCGCTCGCATCGGCGGCGTTCATGGGCGTGGCCGGAGCGATCATGGCGCTCGTGTGGCGCGACGAGCGCCCGGTGTGGTCGGTCATCGGGATCGCCGCCCTGTGGACGCTCACCGAGTACGTCCGGGCCCTGTGGCCGCTCGGCGGGTTCACCTGGGGCGGGCTCGGCTACACGCAGCCGGACAACGGGTTCCTGATGCCGCTCGCGTCCGTCACCGGCGTGTGGGGCATGTCGTTCGTGGTGGCGCTCGTGAACGGGCTCGTGCTCCTGGCGATCGACGCGCTCGGGGAGCGCCGGCGGCGTCGCGGCGGCCACGGTGTGCGAAGGGCCGTCGCGCTGCTGGGAGCCGCCGCCGCGCTGGTCGTGGTGCCCGGCCTGATCCCGATCCCGGCGCCGAACGGGCCCCGCCTCGACGTCGCGATCCTGCAGGGGAACGACATCGAACACCGGCTGCCCGACCCGTTCGTCGAGGACGTCCGGATCGCCCGGAACCACGCCGCGCTCGAGGCGCGACTGGCCGCGAACCCGCCGGATCTCGCCGTGTGGCCGGAGGACGCGATCGACATCGACCCGCTCACCGTGCCGGAGTTCGGCCAGCTGGTGCAGGGCGCGATCGGGACCGTCGGGCGGCCGGCGCTGGTCGGCGCCATCACCGGGAACCGCCAGTACAACGAGGGGCTCCTGTACGACGGGAACGGCAACCTGGTCGACCGGTACCAGAAGGTCCACCTCGTGCCGTTCGGCGAGTTCGTGCCCTGGCGGTCGGCGCTCGGATGGATCTCGGCGATCCGGCAGATTCCATCGGATCTGACCCCCGGGAAACGGTTGCACACGATCGTGTGCCCGGCCGGCGACCCGTCCTGCGGACGGCTCGCCGGCCTCCCCATCGCCGACGTGATCTGCTACGAGAACACGTTCCCGTCGCTCGACCGGCGTCTGGTGGACCAGGGCGCGCAGGTGCTGGTCGTGTCCACGAACAACGCCTCGTACGGGCGGACGGCGGCCTCCCGGCAGCACCTGATCATGAGCCGCCTCCGGGCGGTCGAGAACGGCCGGTGGGTCGTCCATGCGGCGATCTCGGGGATCAGCGCCTTCGTCGACCCGCACGGCGGCGTCCACCAGGAGACCGGGCTGTTCGAGCTGGCGACCGACCGGATGACCGTCCAGGCGTCGACCGCGCGGACGCTGTACACGCGGTTCGGGGACTGGTTCCCGTGGGCGTGCGCGGCGACGGTGCTCGTGCTGATCGCGCTGCCGCGACGGCGTCGCCGGCCGCCACCGCCGGCGCCCCTGCCGCCGGGCGCCCGGGCGCTCGTGGTCCTGCCGACGTACAACGAGCGCGCCA
>DATLUW010000777.1:0-8987 GCA_035577825.1 Actinomycetota bacterium
CGTCGACGCCACCAGGGGCCAGATCCTCGAGGGCGCGTCGACGATCACCGAGCAGTACATCAAGAACCGCTACCTGGGCTCCGACCAGACCATCTCGCGCAAGGTGAAGGAGGCGATCCTCGCCTGGCAACTCGAACACCAGCTGAGCAAGGACCAGATCCTCGTTCGCTATCTGAACACGGTCTACTTCGGGCAGGGCGCCTACGGCATCCAGGCGGCCGCCCGGACGTACTTCTCGGAGCCGGCGACCGCCCTCGACCTGCGGCAGACGGCGCTGCTCGTCGGCCTGGTGCAGGCGCCGACCGCCTACGACCCGGTCGACCACCCCAACCTGGCGATGGCGCGGCGCAACACGGTGCTCGGCGTCCTCCGCGAGCAGAACGTCATCACCGCCGCCCAGTACGACGACACGGTCACCCAGGGCCTGGGCCTGCACCTGCGGACCACCCAGCGCTATCGGGCGCCGTACTTCGTCCAGTACGTGAAGCAGTGGATGTTCTCGAACCCGGCGTTCGGCGTGACGCGTTCGGACCGGGAGAACCTGTTGTACCGGGGCGGCATCCGGATCTACACGACGCTCCGGCCGGACCTCCAGGAGGACGCGGAGGCCGCCGTCGACGAGATCCTCATCTACCCCACCGACCCGTACGCGGCCATGACCGTGATCGACCCGCGCACCGGCGAGATCGTGGCGATGGTCGGCGGCCGGGACTACTTCTCCTCGAGCGACCCGGTCGCCCAGCTCAACCTGGCCACCGGCGGCGTGACCGGGCGGCAGGCGGGATCGACGTTCAAGCCGTTCGCCCTCGTGGCCGCCATGGAGAACGGCATCCCGCCGCAGCGCGTGTACGACGCCCCGCCCTCGATCGACATCGCGCTCCCCCAGGACTGCCAGGCCCCCGGCGAGCCGAGCTGGCCCGTGTCGAACTTCGACGGCGAGGGGTCCGGAAAGATGACCGTCGAGCAGGCCACGATCGACTCCGTGAACGTGGTGTACGCGCAGATCGTGAACGACCTCGGTGCCGGCGATCCCTGTGCCGGCGCGCAGAAGGTGGTCGACGTGGCGAAGGCGCTCGGTGTCAACCCGCCCGAGCTGCTGAACATGGGCATCAGCCACCCGCTCGCCCGGGTTCCCTCGGCCGTCCTGGGCGCGGAGCAGGTGAACTCGGTCGAGATGGCCTCCGCGTACGGCACGCTCGCCAACGTGGGCTATCGCGTCCCCCCGATCGCCGTGACGAAGGTGACCGACTCGGCGGGCAAGGTGCTGTGGCGGGCCCGGGACCGCCGCACGCTCGCGGTGGACCCGCCGGTGGCGTACGTGGCCGACCAGATCCTGCAGAAGGTCGTGCAGGAGGGAACCGGCACCGCCGCGCAGATCGGCCGGCCGGCGATCGGCAAGACCGGGACCGCCCAGGAATACCGCGACGCCTGGTTCGTCGGGGCGATCCCGCAGCTGTCGGCGGCGGTGTGGGTCGGGTTCCCCCAGGGCGAGGACTCCATGGTGGCGCCACGAACGCGATTGCCGCAGGTTCTCGGCGGCACCTGGCCGGCGCAGATCTGGCATTTGTTCATGACGAAGGCCGCGCGGAACCTCCCGATCAAGGACTTCCCGAAGCCGGTCGTTCGCTACGTCACCGTTCGCATCGACACCACGCAGAACTGCCAGGCGAACCAGTACACGCCGCCCGACCGGATCCGCGACGTGCGGTTCATCGAGGGGACGCAGCCCCCGGTGTGCCGGGAGCCGACCACGTACCAGCCGCTGCTCGTGCCGTCGGTGATCGGCCTCGACGTGACCGACGCGGCCGCGGCGCTGGCGGCGGCCGGGTTCCAGTCGACCGCGGTGCCGCGTGCGTCGCCGCAGACGCCGGGAACGGTGATCGGGCAGGACCCGGTGACGGGGGCCACCGCGCTGCAGGCGAGCACGGTTACGCTGTACGTGGCCGTTCCGCTGCCGGTGCCGTGCGCACCGCCCACGTCGGTCGGGGCGTCGCCCCCTGCCGCCCCGTCCGCGACGCCCGGCGCGGCCGCTCCAGGGTCGCCGTCGCCCGCCGGCGCCAACCTGACGTCGTTCCTCGCGCCGAAGAAGCCGAGCCCGTCCGGGTCGCCCGCACCGTCGCCGTCGCCCTCGCCCACGGCCTCCGGCCGCCCGTCGCCCTCGCCGTCCCCGACGCCGTCCGGGGGCGGGGCATCCCCATCGCCGTCCCCGTCGCCCTCCCCGTCCCCATCGCCTTCCCCATCGCCGTCGCCCACGCTCGCGCCGTGCCCGAGCCCGACGGGTTCGCCGATCCCGGCCATCGTGCCGGACGTGATCGGCCTGTCCCGGGACGATGCGCTCGCCACGCTCCAACAGGACGGGTTCGGGGCCGCGGCGCTCATCCAGTCGCAGTGCTCGGGGGTCGCGCCCGGCTGCCACGCCAAGCGCGGCCTGGTGTGGCGCCAGTCCCCCGCCTCCGGCACGACGCTGCTGCCGGGCTCCACGGTGACCATCTGGGTGAACCCGGCCACGAGCGCGCCGTAGGGCCGCTCCTGGGCCTCTGCTCAGCCCTTCCTCGGCCCCCGCGAGGCGAACCGGCTCCCCGCCACGACGAACCGCCAGGGCCGCTCGACGGCGACGCTGATCCCCACCCGTGGTCCGTGGACCACCTCGCCGGGCGCGACCGGCAGGCCGCGTTCGATCCGAAGCTCCCGTCCGGCGACGACGTCGATGCCGTTCTGCTCGCGGGCGATCGCCATGGCCTGGGACAGCCGCCCCGGCCCCGAGCACAGCAGGCGGGGATCGGCCACGCCCCGCGCCGCGGCCATCCACTCGACGCCCTCGAGCGGCTCGGCCGCCCGGAGGAGCACGGCGCTCCCCTCCCCGTCGGGGCCGGTGACCACGTTCACGCAGAAGTGCATGCCGTAGGTGAAGTACACGTACAGGTGGCCCGGCGGCCCGAACATGACCTCGGTCCGGGCGGTCCGGCCGCGGAACGAATGGCTCGCCGGGTCGTCCTCGCGGTAGGCCTCCGTCTCTACGATGCGTGCCGCGAGGCGCGTCCCGTCCTGCAGCGTCCGGACCAGCGTCCGGCCGAGGAGGTCCGGCGCGACCTCCAGCGAGGGCCGCCGGTAGAACGACCGCGGCAGCACGGCCCGCGACGGCCGCGGCGGGGGCGGGCCGGCCGTTCGGCGCGGGGGCGTCGCGATCAGCGGCCCTTCCGCAGGAACTTCCGGAGCTTCGCGAGGGACCACGTGTTGATCACGTCGTCGGCCGTCAGCCAGCCTCGCTGGGCGGTTCCCACCCCGAACCGCTGGAACCCCAGATGGACGGTCGAATGGGAGTCCGTGTCGATCGCGAACTTCACCCCGTGCCGGCGCGCCCACAGCACGTGTTCGTCGCGGAGGTCGAGCCGGTCGGGGAACGAGTTGATCTCGAGCGCGGTTCCCGTCCGGGCGGCCGCCCGGAACACCTCTTCGAGGTCGTAGTCGATCGGCGGCCGGTGCCCGATGATCCGCGCGGTCGGGTGCCCGATGACGTGGACGTGCGGGTTCTCCATCGCGGCGACGATCCGGCGGGTCATCTCCTCCGGCGTCTGGTGGAAGTGCGAGTGCACCGACGCCACGCACACGTCGAACCCCTCGAGGAACTCCGCCGGCCAGTCCACCCCGCCGTCGGGGTCGATGTTCAGCTCGGTGCCGTGCAGCAGCGTCATCTTCGGGAACCGCTCCTGCAACGCCCGCAGCTGCACCCGCTGGGCGAGCATCTTCTCGTCGGTCATGCGCTGCATGTACAGGTTCGGGGCATGGTCCGTGACCGCGTAGTACGCGTGACCGATGCCCGCCGCGGTCTCCAGCATCCGCTCCAGCGGCGCCAGGCCGTCCGTCAGGTCGGTGTGCGTGTGGAGGTCGCCCCGGATGTCGTCGAGCTGCACCACCGTCGGCAGCTCGCCCTTGCGGGCCGCCTCGACCTCGCCGCGGTCCTCCCGCATGGTGGGCGGGATCCACGGCAGGCCCAGCCGTTCGTAGACCTCCTCCTCGGTCTCCGCGACGATCAGCTCGTCCGTCTGCGCGTCGAACAGCCCGTACTCGGAGAGCTTGAGCTTCTGTCGGACGGCAAGCTCGCGCGTCTTGACGTTGTGGGCCTTCGACCCCGTGAAGTACTGCAGCGCCGCGCCCCAGCACGACGGCGGGATGACGCGGAGGTCGACCTGCAGGCCGCGGGTGGTGCGGATGCTCGACTTCGTCTCGCCGTGGGCGATCACGCGCTCGCAGTGCCCGAGCGAGCAGAACGCGTCCATGATCGCGGGCGCGTTCGCCTCGTCTGCGGCGACCAGGAGATCGATGTCGCCGATCGTCTCCCGCATCCGCCGAAGCGAACCCGCGTAGTCCGACCGCAGGACCTCGGGCATGGCGCGCAGCTCGCCGAGCAGCTCCTCGGCCAGCTCCAGCGCGACGCCGATCTGCACGCGGTCGCCCGACTGCTGCATCGTCGTGATGCCCTGGGTGATGTTCTCCGCGGTCTTCTCCCCGAACCCCTTCAGCGAGGCCACGCGGCCGTCCTCGACCGCCTCGGCGAGCTCCTCGACCGAGGAGACGTGCAGCTCCTGGTACAGCGCGAGGGCCTTCTTCGGACCGACGTTTGGGATCGACATGAGCTGGCGGACGCCGGGCGGGATCTGCGCGCGGAGCTCCTCCAGCACCGACATGGACCCCGTCTGCAGGAACTCGACGACCTTGGGGGCGATGGACTTGCCGACGTTCGGGATCTCGAGGAGCTGCTCGACGCTCGCGCCGGCGACGTCCTCGTGCCACCCGCCGATCGACCGCGCAGCCTTCTCGTACGCCCGGGCCTTGTGCGGATCCGGCGAGGTGATGGCGAGCAGGTCGCGGTACTCGTTCAGCGTGGCTTCGACGGTCTCGTTGGCGCGCGGCATCGGGAGGGATTCTAGAAAGCCCCGCCGACAGCCGGTTCAGTCCCGATCGACGTCGAGCAGCCAGAGCAGCAACGCCCGCTGCGTGTGCAGACGGTTCTCGGCCTGGTCCCACACGACCGAATGGGGCCCGTCGATGACCTCGTCCGTGATCTCCTGCCCACGGTGCGCGGGGAGGCAGTGCAGCACGATCGCGTCGGCGTCGGCCCGATCGACGGCCGCCCGGTCGACGCGGTAGGGCGGGAACACGATCGAGCGCTCATCGGTCTCGCTCTCCTGGTCCAGCGAGGCCCAGATGTCCGTGTACAGCACGTCGGCGCCCGTGGCCGCCCCCACCGGATCGTTCGTGATCGTGATCGAACCGCCGGTCTCGACCGCAATTTCCTCCGCGTGGTGGACGACCTGCGGGATCGGCTCGAACCCGACCGGCGTCGCCATCCGGACGTGCATGCCGGCGAGCGCCCCGCCGATCAGCAGCGAGTGCGCCACGTTGTTGCCGTCCCCCAGGTAGGCGAGCGTGAGCCCGGCGAGCTTGCCCTTGCGCTCCCGGATCACCATGAGGTCGGCCAGGCACTGACAGGGGTGTTCGAAGTCCGAGAGCGAGTTGATCACGGGGACGTCGGCGGCCGCGGCCAGGTACTCGAGTCGCTCGTGCCCGGACGTCCGGAGCACGATCGCGGCGACGTAGCGGCTGAGCGCCCGGCCGAAGTCCTCGATGCTCTCTTCCCGGCCGAGCCGGAGCTCCTGGGTGTCGACGTGCACGGGGTGACCGCCGATCGACGAGATCGCGACCTCGAGCGAGACCCTCGTCCGGGTCGACGGCTCTTCGAAGATCGTGGCCACCGCCCGTCCGGCCAGGCGTGCCGAGTAGTTCGCGGGGTCGGACTTGGTCTTCGCGGCCAGGTCGAGGAGGTGCTCGAGCTCGGCCGGCGTGAGGTCGACCATGGACAGGAAGTCGCGGCTCATCGGCGGCGCAGTCTATCGGTGGTGCCGCTCAGACCGGAAATCCCGCGCTGGGCCGACGGCCCGCGGCGGGGGTCAGCCGGCGCGGAGCTCGCCGCCCAGCTCCCCCACCTCGGCCTGGATGGCCGCGACCGCCCGGGCGGCGTCCTCGTCGGTGAGGGTCCGGTCGGGCGCGCGGAGGTCGACGGCGAACGCCAGGCTCTTGCGGCCCTCCGGGATCGGCGGCCCGGTGTGCACGTCGAACAGCACGGCCTCGACGCCGAGGTCGGCCACGGCCCCCACGATCGCGGCGTGCACCGCCGATTCCGGGACGTCGGCGGGCAGTACGAACGCCAGGTCGCGCCGCACCGGGGGGAACCTCGGCACCTCCGCGTAGACGACGCCGGTCGAGGCATGCTGCGCGAGCACGCCCATCTCGAGCTCCGCGATCCCGACGCGCCCGGGCAGGTCGAGCCGGGCGGCCACGTCCGGGTGCAGCTCGCCGAACTCCCCCGCGAGCTCCTCGCCCACGGCGATCGAGGCCGACCGTGTCGGATGGAACAGCGGACCCGGCGGCGGACCCACCTCCCACCCGGCGATCCCGAGCGAGTCCATCAGGGACTCGACGACGCCCTTGAGGTCGAACACGTCGTACTCGCGGGCGGGGTCCGGCCACCCGTTCGCCGCCAGGCCGGTCATGGCGATCCCGATGCGGTCGTGCTCCTCCACGGGAATCGCCTTCGGGTCGTCGGTGGCGGTCCCCGGGTAGAACGTCCGCCCGACCTCGAACAGCGCCACCGACCGGACGCTCCGGTCGAGGTTGTAGCGAAGCGCCCCCAGCAGGCGGGGCAGCAGGCTCGTCCGCAGGAAGGCGTCGTCGGCGGCCAGCGGGTTCGCCACCCGGACGGCGTCGTGGTCGTCCGTCAGCGCGAGGTCGTCCGCCGAGGCGAACGACAGCGACAGCGTCTCCCGCAGGCCGGCGCGCACCAGCGCCTCACGGACGCGCATCCGGAACGCGTACGAGGGCTGCAGGCCGCCCGACTGGCGCACCGGCGGGACCGTCGAGGCGATGTTGTCGTAGCCCCGGATGCGGGCGACGTCCTCGATGAGGTCGGGCTCGATCTCGAGGTCGACACGGTAGCCGGGAACCTCCACCACGACCTCGTCGTCGCCCGTCTCGTCGGCCTCGATGCGGAGCCGGCCGAACGCCTCGCGGACGTCCCGGGCCGAGAGCCCCTCGCCGAGGAGCAGCGACGCGCGGGATGGCCGGACGGCCACGTGCGGCCGGACATGGTCGTGGCCGGCCATGATCGTGCCCGCCAGGACCCGCCCGCCCGACCACGCCGTGATCAGCTGCGCGGCGCGGTCGGCCGCGCGGCCGGGTCCCTCGGGGTCGACGCCGCGCTCGAAGCGCATCGACGCCTCCGTGCGGAGGTTGAGGCGGCGCGCGGTGCGGAGCACCGTGCGCCGCTGGAACGTCGCGCTCTCGATCAGGACGTCGGAGGTGTCCGCGGACACCTCCGCGTCCGCCGACCCCATCACGCCGGCGATCGCCACGCCGTGCTCGAGGTCGCCGATCACGAGGTCCTCGGGCGTCAGGTCGCGTTCGACGTCGTCGAGCGTCGTCAGTCGTTCGCCCTCGCCGGCCATGCGGACCACGATGCCGGGCCCGGCCAGCCGCGCCAGGTCGAACCCGTGCAGCGGCTGCCCGAGCTCCAACATCACATAGTTCGTCGCGTCGACGACGTTCGACAGCGGACGCATACCGGCGGCGGTCAAGCGGGCCTGGACCGTGATCGGCGACGGCCCGATCGTCACGCCCCGGACCACCTTGGCCAGGTACCGGGGGCAGCGTTCCCCGTCGCGGATCTCGACTGTGGCCGCGGCCGTCGCCTCTTCCAGCGACTCGTCGAGCACGATCTCCGGCAGCGCGAACGGCGCCCCGGTGGCGGCCGCCACCTCGCGGGCGACGCCGGCGACCGACATCAGGTCCGGCCGGTTCGGCTTGACCTCGATGTCGAACACCACGTCGTCGAGCCCGAACCGCTCTGCCACGTCGACGCCCACCGGGGTGTCGGGCGGCAGCACGAGGATGCCGCCGTGGTCGCCGGAGATCGCCAGCTCGCGCGGCGAGCACAGCATGCCGTTCGAGGTCTCGCCGGCCATGTTCTTGCGCCCCAGCTCGACGTCCAGCACCGGCACGCGCGCGCCCGGCCGGGCCCACGGGACGACGTCGCCGGGGCGGAAGTTCCCGACGCCGGCCACCACCTGGTGCGTGCCGGCGCCGTCGTCGACCTGCGCGATCCACAGCGGCTTGTTCGACGAGGGGTGGTCGCGGACCTCGAGCACGCGGGCGGTGACCACGCCGGACAGGCCGTCCCACGGCTTGACGACGCCCTCGACGTTCGCCCCCTGCATCGTGAGGACGCGCGCCAGCTCGTCGACGTCGAGGTCGACCGGGCACATCTCGCGGAGCCATCCGAGCACCACGCGCACGTCAGGACACCTCGGTGAACTGGTCGAGGAACCGGACGTCGCCCGAGTACAGCAGGCGCATGTCCGGGATCCCGTACCGGGCCAGCGCGACGCGTTCGATCCCCAGGCCGAACGCGAACCCCGTGTGCCGCTCGGGGTCGTAGCCGACGTTCGCGAGGACGTTCGGGTGGACCATGCCGCAGCCGAGCAGCTCGATCCATCCGCTCTCCTTGCACGTGCGGCACCCGATGCCGCCGCACACGAAGCACGTCACCTCGAGCTGGCCGCCAGGTTCGACGAACGGGAAGTAGTCGGGCGTGAACCGCGTCCTCGTGCCCTCGCCGAACATCGCGTTGGCGAACGCGGCCAGCGTGCCCCGGAGGTCGGTCATCGACAGGCCCTCGTCGACCGCGAGGCCCTCCACCTGGTGGAACACCGGCATGTGGGTCGGGTCGGGCGTGTCCTGGCGGAACACCCGGCCGGGCGCGATCACGTAGACCGGGGGTTCCTGTCGTTCCATCGTTCGTATCTGCATCGCGGACGTCTCGGTGCGGAGCAACAGGTCGCTGCGGCCGGGGACGTCGACGTAGATCGTGTCCTTCTCCCCGCGGGCGGGGTGGTCCTCGGGGATGTTGAGGGCGGTGAAGTTGTACCAATCGG
>DATLUW010000778.1:0-3074 GCA_035577825.1 Actinomycetota bacterium
CGTGAGCTTCGTCGACGAGAACGGCACGATCCGCCCGCCCTGCAGCCGGATCACGACCGGCACGTTCACCGTCCCCGCCTGCGAGGGGTCGCCGTGGAACATCTGGCCCTCGGTCGGCGTGACGATCGAGACGGTGGCCGTCGAGGCGGGGCGCGTGGCGGGCGTGTTCGGGCGGATGATCGTGGGCAGGACGACGGCGAGGACCAGCGACGTCACGGCGAGGCCGACGAGCGTCCAGGCCCACGGGCGGGGGAGCCGGGCGAACGCGCGGCCACGCAGCCGGGCGATGCCGATCCAGCCCAGGAACACCGCCGCGACCATGAGCCAGGTGGCCACGCCCTGGTCGAGCGGGCTCCCGGGCCCGTCGGCGATCATCCGTCACCGCTTCCTGCGCGCCGAACCGGAGCCGCTGCCACTGCTCCCGGGACGCGGCTCCGGCTTGCCCTCGGGGCCGCCCCTCGGATCCCGCGGGGGAGCCGGCGGGGTGCGTGCACGGGAGCGCAGCCGGAGGAACACCAACGCGGCCGCCACCACGACGGCCGCGCCGATCACGACCCACGCCACCGGCGAGCTCCCGCCGCCCCCCGACGGCGTCGGGCTGGGGCTACCCACGGACACGGGCCCGGTCGTCGCGACCTCGTAGTCGCCGTTCAGGTGCAGGGCGTTCGTGCTGGCCTGCAGGTTGGTGGCGTCGTTCGTGGTCTTCAGCTGGGTCCAGGCCTTCCCGTCGGGGGCGAACACGATCGTCCGGTCGGATCCGTGGCTGGCGAGCGCCGGATACACGAAGATCAGCAGCGGCCGCCGGTTGAACTGGGTGACCGGGTCGCCGCTCGGCTCGTAGGTCGCCTCGGTGCGGTAGGCGTTCCCGAGGACGTGGAGGTCGTGGGGCAGGGCGCCGATCGTGGCCGGGTCGAGCGGCGTGATCGTGAGGTGCACCGACGTGGCGCCGTTCGACTGCGGGATCGCGGCCAGCGCGAACACGACGGAGGCCTGCTGGTCGTTCGTCGCGAACACGCCGGCGTCGGAGCGCCCCTTCGTGAACCCCACGGTGAAGTCGCCGGCGTCGGGCTGCTTGTTCGCCGCCGCGAGCGTCGGTGGCGGGTTCACCCACCGGTACGGCTGGGGGACGAAGCTCGTGTCGAGCAGGGCCCGCCGGGCCATCGGGCTGAGCGACCCGGACACCCACGCACCCGCCGCGTAAGCGGCGAGCGCGATCAGACCGAGGGCGACGGCCACCGTGCGCGACCTCCGTCCGGTGGCTCGGCCCGGCGGAGCGGCTTCCCGGTCGGGGCCGCTCATGCCGCCAGCGGGAGCGCCTGGATCGCCGTCGTCGCATAGCGCGGCGGCCACACGACCGCGCGCTGGCGGACGCCGACCCACTCCCAGATCACGGACAGCGCGCGAAGGTTCGACCCCGGCTGGGGCGAGCCCGGCCCGGAGAACTCGAGCCCGCTGCCGTTTGGCAGCGAGCCCGTCGGTAGCCGGACGCCGAGCGCGGCGTGGGCGATCGCATCGGCGTCGAGGTTCGAGGCGTTCGGCATCACGTCGTGGAGCAGCGCCCACGCCGCCGAGAACCCGGCCAGCGCCGGCGCGCTCATGTCCTCGTGATATTGCGAGCGGAACCCCTGTTGCGCCCGGTGCAGCAGGTCTCGCCCCTCCGGCGTCAGGCCCTGCTCGTTGAGCGACTCGCCATCCGGCTTGTCGGTCGCGAACGTCCCCACGGCCATCGGCCCGAGCTCGTCGCCGAACTCCGGCATGCAGTAGCTGGAGGACGTGCCGATGTTCGCGAGGAGCGGCACCCGCTGCCGCACCAGCTCGCGGTTCAGCGCCACACCGTCCGGGATGTACGAGGCCACGAACAGCACGTCCGGGCGTGCGGCCTCGATCCGGCGCACGAGCGGCGCCGGGTCGAAGTTCGTCACGCCGTACCGGAACCGCCCGGCCAGCGTGAGGTGCCGCTTCGCGATCTCCTGGAGCGCCCCGTCGGCCACCGTGGCGCCGTACCGGTCGTCCACGTTGACGACGACGAACCGGAGCGACGCGGGGTCGCGGTGCAGCCGGGAAGCCATCTGGTCGACGATGAACGCGATCCCCGAGCTGCCCAGGACGAGGCCGCTGGGCGCCACCTTGAACGCGAGGCGGCCGCTCGCGTCGCCCGACATCTCGCCGACGGCGCCCGTCTCCCAATACACCATCCCCGCGTCGAACGCGTCGGTCGCCGCCGAATCGCTCAGCTCGCTGCCGTTGCTCCCGAGCACGACCTGGATCCCGTCGGACCGGAACCCGGCGATCGCGCCCGGCAGCGCGTCGGTCGTCGGCGTATCGACCGCGTGCAGTCGAACCTGCCGGCCGTCGACGCCGCCGGACGCGTTCACGAGGTCGGTGGCGAGGCGGACGCCGCGGAGCTCCTCGAGGCCGCCCGCGCGGTCCGGGCCGGTGAGCGGGTACACGGCGCCGACGTCGATCGGCGCGGTCGAGCCCGACGAGGCGCCGTTGCCCGAGCCGCACGCCGACGCGACCAGCGCCAGCGACGCCACGGCGGCGATGAGTGCGATCGGTCCGCGGCGGGTCATCGGAGCACCACCACCAGGTTCGCCAGGGCGTGGGTCGCGGCGGGGACCGCCCAGGTTCCGGACGCCCACCGCTGCCACGACAGGAACAGCCCGGCCCCGACGTCGATCGGCAACGCCGCCGTGCCGTGGAGCGGCAAGTGCAGGAGCCCGAACGCCACCGCCGAGCCGACCACCGCCGCCGCGGTGCCCCACCGCAGCAGCCGTCCGTACAGCAGCCGGCGGAAGAACGCCTCTTCGGCCACCCCCGCGCCGGCGACCAGCGCGAGCACCACCGGCCCGCCGGGGATGGGCAGCGCCGGTCCGGGCAGCGTGCTGGCCACCGCGGCGAGCGCAACCGCGCCGGCCCCGGTGGCGAGGACGAACCCGGCCGGCAGGGCGGCGCCGGCACGGCTCGCGGCGGCAGTCGATCCGAGCCCGTCCGAGGCCGCCAGCGACAGGGCGCCGAGGGTCCCGAAGATCACCGCCAGCGCCGTCGCCCCGGCCCAGCCGGCGTTCGTCAGC
>DATLUW010000779.1:0-11023 GCA_035577825.1 Actinomycetota bacterium
GTGCCCCCCACGACGACCGACCAGCGCCTCCTGCAGCCATCGCAGCCGGCCGACTGGCTGCACGCCGACCCGTGGCGGGTGCTGCGCATCCAGTCGGAGTTCGTCGAGGGTTTCGGCGCACTCTCCGAGCTCGGTCCCGCCGTCGCCGTGTTCGGCTCGGCCCGCCTGCAGCCGGACGACCCGGCATACGCGATGGGCGTCGAGGTCGGGCGGCGGCTCGCCGAGGCGGGGTATGCCGTCATCACCGGCGGCGGGCCCGGGATCATGGAGGCCGCCAACCGCGGTTGCCAGGAGGCCGGCGGCCTGTCGATCGGCTGCAACATCGAGCTGCCGTTCGAACAGCGGATGAACGACTACGTCGACCTCGGCGTCGACTTCCGCTACTTCTTCGTGCGCAAGACGATGTTCGTGAAGTACGCGGAGGGGTTCGTCGTGTTCCCCGGCGGCTACGGCACGCTCGACGAGCTGTTCGAGTCGCTCACGCTCACGCAGACCGGCAAGATCCGGCACTTCCCCGTGGTGCTGTTCGGCAGCGAGTACTGGAAGGGGCTGCTCGACTGGCTCCGCGAGCGGCTGCTCACCGAGGGGAAGATCAACGCGGCCGACCTCGAGTTGTTCGTGACGATGGACGACCCGAAGAGCGTCGTCCCGTTCATCCGCGAGGTGCTCGGCAACCGCCGGGCCCACGACGACCCCCGCGAGGAACCGCAGGTCGAGCCCCACAAGGGCGACGCCCAGTGACCGATCCGCTGCTGGAAGTCCGAACCCTCACCGACGGCGGCCAGACCGCCGAGACGGTCGCGGGATGGATCGCGGAGTACCTCGACGGCGCGACAGGCACCCTCGACGTCGCCCTGTACGACCTCCGCGTCGACGGCCCCGCCGAGCGGACGATCGTCGACGCGTTCCACCGCGCGCTCCAGCGCGGCGTCACCGGGCGCCTCGTCTACAACGTCGACCACGAGAAGCCGATCCCCGTGCCGCCCCCGCCCGACACCGACGTGGCCATGCTCGCGGCGTGCGGGCTTCCGACGAAGGGCGTGCCCGGCATCCCCGACCTCATGCACCACAAGTACGTCGTCCGCGACGGGCAGGAGGTCTGGACCGGTTCGATGAACTGGACGAACGACTCCTGGACCCGCGAGGAGAACGTCGTCGTGGTCGTCCGAGCCCCACACGTGGCCGCCGCCTACACCCGCAACTTCGAGGAGCTGTGGAACAAGCAGCGCGTGCTCGGCTCCGGCGAGTACACGACCGACCCGGTCGAGCGGGACGGCCTGAGCGTCCGGCCGTGGTTCTCCCCCGGCCGGGGCCGTCGCATCGCGAGCCGCATCTCCGGCGCGATCGACCGGGCCGAACGCCGCATCCGCATCGTCTCCCCGGTCCTCAGCGCGGGCCCGATCATCGGTTCGCTCGCGGAGCGCGCCGCGAAGCACGACATCGACCTCGCGGGGGTGGTCGACGGCACCCAGGTCGCCGAGGTCATCTCGCAGTGGCGCGCCGACGGGAACGCCGCCTGGAAGATCCCCACGCTCCAGACCGTCCTGCGCGAGGCGCCGTTCAGCGGCAAGCGCTCGACGCCGTACGGGCCGGGCACCGTCCACGACTACATGCACGCGAAGTTCGTCGTCGCGGACGACATGGTGTTCGTCGGCAGCTACAACCTCTCCCACTCCGGCGAGGAGAACGCGGAGAACGTCCTCGAGATCCACGACCCGGCCCTCGCCGAACAGCTCGCCACGTTCGCCGATCAGATCCGCAGCCGCTACCCGCGGGTCGATCCTGGCCCGCCCGAACCGGTGCCCGCCGCGGCGCCGCCCGCCGGGACGCCCCCGCCCGCCGCGGTGTGAATTCCGGGTCACCCGGGTACACCTCCGAGCGATCCCCTCTCCCGGTCGAAAGGAACGCCCGTGCGCCCGCTGCGCTCGCTCGCCATCCCGCTGCTCACCGCCTCGCTCCTGCTGCTCCCCGGTTCGGTCGTCGCGTCGGCCGCCGGCGGCGGCCCCCTGGCAGACCGTGCCAAGGCGCTCGGCATGACGTGTTCCCAGGTCACGCCGTCGGGCGATGCGGCCACGTTCACCATGTGCAGCGGCGAGATCGCCTCGTTCGACGGCATCGGGATCGACACCGACCTGTCGTTCCCGACGGGGGCCAACACGCCGCTCCCGACCGTGCTGATGCTGCACGGCTGGGGCGGCGACAAGACCGACTGGGAGGCCACCTCGTCGGCCGGCGACGGAGCGGACACCTGGCATTGGAACAACGTCTGGTTCGCAGAGCACCGGTGGGTCGCCGTGAACACGACTGCGCGCGGGTTCATGGAGTCGTGCGGCATCGGCGACCAGGACGCGAACTGCACCGACGGGTACACGCACCTCGCGCAGCGGGGGTTTGAGACGAAGGACAGCCAGACGATCCTCGGCAAGCTGCTCGACGCGGGCATCGCGGACGGCTCGAAGCTGGCGGCGACCGGCGGCTCGTACGGTGGCGGCCAGTCGTGGCTGCTCGCGACCTCGCTCCCGTGGAAGAGCCCGAAGGGCCGGACGCTGCAGCTCTCGGCCGCGGTGCCGAAGTACCCCTGGACCGACCTGCTCGACTCGCTGCTGACGAGCGGCCGCGCCACCGATTCGCCCGACCAGAGCCGCTCGCACAGCGACCCGCTCGGCGTTCCCAAGGAGAGCTACATCGACGGCCTGTACGCGATCGGCCGGGCGCAGGCGCAGGGCCGCTACGACGAGAACCCGAACGACCCGGGCACCAACCTCGACGAGCAGATCGCGCTCGTGCAGAGCGGTGAGCCCTACGAGCAGAAGCCGAACATCGACCAGATCATCGCCTCGTTCCGGTCGCGGTCGCCGTACGACGCGACCGCGTACTTCGCCGCGGTCCACGCCCACCGCATCCGCGAGGTGCCGGTGTTCTCGATCCAGGGGTGGACCGACCCGCTGTTCCCCGCGGTGCAGACGCTGCAGATGTGGCGGAAGCTCCAGGCGGCCGACCCGCACTATCCGGTCCAGATGGCGTTCGGGGACATCGGGCATTCGAATGCTCAGAACCCGCCCGCGCAGTGGCATCCGCTGAACACGCTCGCGTGGCGGTTCCTGCGGGCGCACGTGCTCGGTCAGGTGCGGGTGGCGCCGGGGCAGCAGGCGTACTCGTTCCGCACGAAGTGCCCGGCGTCGAAGAAACCGCAGGTGGCCGTCGCCGGCACCTGGGCGTCGCTCACGCGCGGGATCGCGATGGCGAACGGCGGCGACGCGACCGCGACGACCACCTCGGCCGACGAGAACCCGAACGAGGGCCAAGCGGACGATCCGATCGCCCACGGCGGCTGCCTGACGGCCGACGACTCGCAGAACGACCCGGCCCAGGCGTACTTCCGGTGGAAGCCGCCGACCGGCGGCCTCGCGCTGCTCGGACTCCCGGCCGTGCAGTTCCACTACGACCTCACCGGCCAGGACGCGACGGTCACCTTCAAGCTGTGGGACGTCGACGCGGACGGCACGAAGACGCTCGCGGGCCGCGGTGTCTATCGCCTGTCGACGGCGCACGGCGACCCGGCGTCCGGCACGCTCACCACAAAGCTGAACGGCAACGACTGGCTGTTCCCGGCCGGCGACACGATCGAGCTGCAGATCGGCCAGGTCGACGCGCCGATGTGGCGTCCCGACAACGAACCGTCCTCGATCGCGATCTCGGCGGTGCGCGTCCGGTTCCCGACGCACCGGCCGGGGACGGTCACGCTGCAGCCGGCCGCGGAAGACGAACTGCTCGCCGTCAGGCGGCTCTGATCCGAAGGACCGCGATCGCCGTGTCCAGGACCCGGCCACCCGAGCCCGTCACCCGCAGGTGCATCACCATCCGACCCGTGCAGTCCGGAACGGTCCACTCACCCAGCTCGAGGAACGTCGAGTGGCCGGGGATGGTCTCTTGCTCCAACTCCGGGTCCAAGACCGGACATCCGCCCGAACTCGATCCGTACGTCGTCATTGTGATGGTTCGATTCTGGTCGGTGCAGTTTCGAACCGCCTCCGTGAGCTGGGTCTGCCCTCCCGAGGGGACGGACCGTGGATCGAAGCGGAAGCTCTTGACGCGAACGACGCACCCCGCATCTGAGCGAGCGGCGGCTTCGGCTCCCAGCGGGACCGCCGCGACGAGCAGCCCGGCGATCCATCCCAGAGCCAGCACTCGCGCCGGCTGCCACCGAGGTCGCCTCGCCATCGTTCGCCTCCAACCGAGCCGCGGACCCGGGCGACGGTAGCCCCGCTCAGCGGAAACAGCAATCCGCAGCCGGTTATGTTGTGGGGATGACCGATCACGACGACCTGACCGCGCGCGTCCGCGGGGACCTCCCCCGGATCCGCGAAGAGCTGGAACGCCTCGTCCGCATCCCCGGGATCGCGTTCGACGGGTTCGACCCGAAGCAGGTGGAGGCCTCCGCCGAGGCCACCGCGCAGATCCTGCGAGACGCCGGCTGCCCGGAGGTGCGCATCCTCGACCTCAAGGGCGCCCCGCCGGCCGTGTTCGCCGACGTGCCCGGGCCGGAGGGCGCGCCGACCGTGCTGCTGTACGCCCACCACGACGTCCAGCCGCCCGGCGCGGACGACCTGTGGGACTCGCCCCCGTTCGAGCCGACCGAACGCGACGGCCGCCTGTACGGGCGCGGCTCGTGCGACGACAAGGCTGGTGTGGTGCTCCACGCCGCCGCGATACGCGCCTTCGGGGGCAAGCCGCCCGTCCACGTGAAGATCTTCATCGAGGGCGAGGAGGAGGCCGGGTCGCCGAACCTCACGCGGTTCCTGGACGCGTTCGCCGACGACCTGACAGCCGACGTCATCGTGTTGGCCGACTCGTCGAACTGGGACAACGGCGTCCCCGGGTTGACGACCACGCTTCGCGGCCTGGTCGACTGCGAGGTCGAGGTTCGGGTCGCCGACCACGCGAACCACAGCGGGATGTACGGCGGCCCGGCGCCGGACGCGATCATGGCGCTCGCCCGCCTGCTGGCCACGCTGCACGACGAGCACGGCAACGTGGCCGTGCCCGGCCTCGCGACCGGCGAGCCGCCGGCGATCGACATGACCGAGGACGAATACCGCGCTGACCTCGGCGCCCGCCCCGGCCTCGAGCTGATCGGCGAGGGCACCATCACCGAGCGCCTGTGGGCCAAGCCGTCGATCGGCGTTCTCGGCATCGACGCGCCGAGCATCCGCAACGCCTCGAACACGATCGTCCCGCGGGCCCGGGCCAAGGTCAGCCTGCGCCTCGCCCCGGGCGACGACTCGCAGCGGGCCGCCGACGCGCTCGCCAAACACCTCGAGTCGAACGCGCCGTGGGGGGTCGACGTCCGCATCGAACGCGGCGGCGCCGGCGAGCCCTACGCCGTGGACGCGAACGGGCCCGTGTACGACGCGGCCCGGCGGGCGTTCCGCGAGGCGTGGGGCACCGAGCCCGTCGACATGGGCGCCGGCGGCTCGATCCCGTTCGTACACGACTTCGCCGAACGTCTCCCGGACGCCAAGCTCCTGCTCACCGGCGTCGAGGACCGCCAGGGCCACGCGCACGCGGAGAATGAGAGCATCGACCTCCGCGAGCTCGAACGGGCCTGCGTCGCCGAGGCGTTGCTGCTCCGCTACCTCGCCGCCGGCGCTTCGTAGCGGGGCTCACGGGCCGTCCGGAACGACGACCGCTGCTACGGTTGGTGCATGACCGAGGACGAGAGCGCCGACCAGAGCAGCGACCCGACGGTGGAACCCCCCGCGGACGCGTCCGAGGGCCAGCCGGTCCTGCAGGCCGTGCCCGTTCCCGGCGGAGGCGAGGCGACCGGGGGCGGCGACCAGGACGCCATCGCGGAGCCCGGCAAGCTCCTGCGGATCGCGGCGATGGTCCGCGAGCTGCTGGAGGAGACCCGCGGCGCCCCCCTGGACGAACGGGGCCGGACCCGCCTCCGCCAGATCTACGAGCGCTCGGTCGACGAGCTGAAGACCGTCCTCCCGGACCAGCTCGAACGCGAGCTGCAGGAGTTCGTGCTGCCGCTGGAGGGCGTGCCCACCGAGTCCGAGATGCGCGTCGCCCAGGCCCAGCTGGTCGGGTGGCTGGAGGGGCTGTTCCACGGCATCCAGGCCGCGATGGTCGCCCAGCAGCAGGCCGCGATGCAGCAGCTCCAGGAGCTCCGCCGGCGCGGCCTGCCCCCGGGCGCGATCCTGCCGGGCATGCAGGGGATGCAGCCGACGGGCGCCGGCGACGGCGAGCGCGACGGCCAGCACGGGCAGTACCTTTAGCCCTACGCCAACCACCCGCGCCGCAGCGGGCTACGGAATGAGGACGACCTTCGTCGCCAAGCGGCGTTCGAACAGCTCGTATCCCCGGACCGCGTCCGCGAGCGGCAGCCGGTGGCTGATCAGCGGCACCGGATCGACCTCGCCGGAACGCACCGCGCGCATCGTTCGCTCCCACCATCCATGGACCGGGCAGATGCCGGCGAACAACAGCTTCAGCCCCCGCGTCCAGTACTCCCGGACGCCGAGCGGCAACACCTCGTCGCCGTAGACGCCGATCACCGAGATCCGGCCGCCGCGGCGAACGACCGCCCTGGCCGTCTCGAACGCGGGCAGGCCACCGACCGCCTCGACGGCGACGTCCACGCCCCGCCCCCCGGTGACCTCGCGCACGGCCGCCTTCACGTCCCCGGCCGTTGGGTCCATCCCGACGCCACCGGCGGCCCGGACGAGGTCGAGGCGCGCCGGCACGAGGTCGATCCCGACCACCGGGCTCGCCCCCAGCGCCATCGCGGCCAGCAGGGCGAAGTACCCGACCGGCCCGCACCCCACCACGGCCACGCTCTCCCCGGGCCGGGGCGCCGCCAGCGCGGTCGCGTACCACCCGGTGGTCAGCACGTCCCCGACGAACAGCGCCCGTTCGTCGTCGACGTCGTCCGGTATTGCGAGCAGGTTGTGATCGGCCCGCGGCACCCTGACCGCCTCGGCCTGCATGCCGCCGAGCCCCCCGCCGGCAGCGCCGAGGCCGAGGTTCCGCAGACCGGAACACAGGGACGATTCGCCGTGCACGCAGTACCAGCACGTCCCGCACACGTTGTCGAACGGGATCGCCACGCGGTCGCCCACCCGGAACCCCGACACGTCCGGGCCGGCCTCGTGCACCACGCCCACCGCCTCGTGCCCCATCGGCTCGCCGGGCTGCATCGGCAGGCGGCCCGAGAGCGCGTGCAGGTCCGAGCCGCAGATGGCCGACCGCGTCAGGCGAACGACCACGTCGGAGGGTTCCTCGATCGCCGGATCGGGCTGCTCGCCCAGCCCGGCGACGCCCGGCTCCACGTACAGGACGGCCTTCATGCAGGCGACAGCATGCCGCAACCGGGAACGCGGGTCAGCCGGACCCCTCCACCCCCGACATCGCCGCCAGCACGTCGAAGAGCGCGGCGAAGTCCTTCGTTCCGAACCCCAGTGCCCGGCCCGCCGTCAGCAGCTGGTTGGTCACCGCGGTCGTCGGGAGCGGCACCTCGAGCTCCCGACCCAGCTCGAGCGCCATGCGCATGTCCTTCTGCATCATCGTGATGCCGAACCACGCCTCCTCCGGCTGCTCCAGCACGAACGGCCCCCGGTACTTCAGCATCGGGGAGGCGATCACGCTGTTCAGCAGGACCCGGACCGCCGTCTCGCGGGGGATGCCGCTCTTCTCCGCCAGCAGCACCCCCTCGCTGAACGCCAGGATCTGCACGGCCAGGCTGAGGTTGGTGGCGATCTTCATGGTGACGGCCTGTCCGTTGCCCCCGACGTGGGTCACGACCGGGCCGATCTCGCGCAGGATCGGTTCGACCTTCCGGAACGCTTCCTCCTCGCCGCCGACCATCAGCGACAGCCGGCCCTCCTCGAGCGTGCTGACGCTGCCGGAGACAGGCGAGTCGAGCATGGACGCGCCCGCCTCGCGCACCCGTGCGGCGACGTCGCGGCTCGCCGCCGGGGTGATCGAGCTCATGTCGACGTAGACCTTCCCGGGACCGAGGCCGGCCACGACCCCGTCGGGCCCGTCCGCGATCGACAGCAGGGCGGCGGCGTCCGCCACCATGCTGAACACGACCTCGGACGACTCGGCGACCTCGCGGGGGGTGTCGGCCCACTGCATGCCGGCCTCGACCAGCCAGTCCGCCCGGGACCGCGTCCGGTTGGTCCCGGTCACCGGGTGCCCGGCGTCCATGAGCCGTTTGACGACGCGGCTTCCCATCACGCCGAGTCCCACGAATCCAAGCATCGTTCCGTTGTCGCCCACGCTCAGGTCCTCCTCGCTCCCTGCGACGCCGCCCCCAGGTACAGCCGGGCCACCTCGGGGTCGTCGAGCAGCGCACGGCCCGTCCCCTCCAGGCGGACCACGCCCGACTCCATGACCGCGCCCCGGTGCGCGACGGCCAGCCCGGATCGCGCGTTCTGCTCGACGAGCAGCACGGTCGTCCCGGCCTCGTTGATCTCCGAGATCGTCGCGAACACGGCACGGCGGGCGTTCGGGTCGAGCCCGGTGGAGGGCTCGTCCATCAGCACCAACGACGGCTCGAGCATGAACGCCCGTGCGATCTCCACCCGCTTCTGCTCGCCGCCCGAGAGCGAACCCGCCCGGTCGTGCCGCCGCTCGGCCACGATCGGGAACCGCTCGGCGACCTCCCCGATCCGCCGATGGAGAGCCGCGCGATCGCGGTGGATGAACCCGCCCATCAGCACGTTGTCCCACACGGTCATGAGCGGGAACAGGCTGCGCTCCTGCGGCACGTGCACGATGCCGAGGCGCAGCACGTCCTGCGGCGAACGGCCGCCGACGTCCTTCCCCCGGAACACGATCCGGCCGGACCGGGGAGCCAGCAGGCCGCTCACAGCCTTCAGCACCGTGGACTTGCCGGCGCCGTTCGGCCCGATCAGGCAGGTGACCGCGCCCTCCTCGACGCGGAGCGTCGTCCCCCGGAGCACAAGCCCGCGTCCGTATCCGGCGTGCAGGTCGTCGATCTCGAGCAGCGCCGTCACGTCAGGCCCCCAGGTAGGCGTCGAGGACGAGCGGGTTCGCCTGGACCTCGGCCGGCGTTCCCTCGGCGAGCTTCGTGCCGTGGTCGAGCACGACGACCGGGTCGCACAGGCGCATGACGAGGTTCATCTCGTGCTCCACCACGAGGAACGTGATCCCCGAGCGGTGGAGGTCGCGGATGTGACGCTCCATGGCCTCGACCATCACGGGGTTCACGCCGGCGGTCGGCTCGTCGAGCAGCACCAGCCGGGGCCGGCCCATGAGCACCGTGGCGAACTCCAGCAGCTTCTGCTGGCCGAACGACAGCTCCGACGCGAGGTTCCCCGCGACATCGGTGAGCCCGAACTGCGCCAGGATCTCCTCGGCCCGCGAGCGGTCCGGCGGCGGGACGTCCAGCCGGAACGTCCGCCGGTTGGGCTGCTGGATCGCCGCGGCGAGGTTCTCGACCACGGTCATCCGCGGGAACACCCGCGCCAGCTGGAACGTCCGGGTCAGCCCCTGCCGGGCAAGGCGGGACGGGTGCGGCCGTCGGATCGGGTGCCCCCCGAACCGCACCGAGCCCGCGTCGGCCGGGACGAACCCGGTGACCATGTTGAACACGGTCGTCTTGCCGGAGCCGTTCGGCCCGATCAGGGCGGTGACCGTGCCCTCCGGAACCGAGAACGAACAGCCGTCCACCGCGGTCACGCCGCCGAATCGCTTCGTCAGGCCCTCGACCTCGAGCAGCGCGGTCACGTCGCCACCCGCTCGGTGGGCCGCACGGCCGGGCGCCCGGCCGGCGGGCCGCGGTCGCGCCGGCGGGCAACCATGCCGGAGACCGACGGCAGGATGCCCTGCGGCAGCAGCAGCATGATCACCAGGAAGACCGCCGCGTAGGCGATGAGGTACAGCTCGCTGCCCCCGTACTCGTACGCGAGCCACTGCTGCGCCGGAATCAGGATGAACGTCCCCAGCACCGGCCCCCACACCGTTCCGATCCCGCCGAGGAACACGGGCAGGATCGTTCCGATCATGATCAGCGGGTCCACCGCGAACTGCGGGTAGACGTTCCCCACGTAGTACGCCCAGACGCCGCCGATCATCGCGGTGATCCCGACGCTGATCGCGAACGTCAGCACCTTGGCCCACATGGTCCGGATCCCGAGCCCCCGGGCGCGGTCCTCGTCGTCGCGGATCGCGTGGAGCTGCAGCCCCAGCTTGTCGCGACCGACGTGCCACACGAGGAGCGTGGCCAGCGCGAAGATCGCCAGCACGCACAGATAGAAGGGCCGCTCGTACAGCGAGAACGTGGGCGACGGGAGCGACAGCCCCTGGGATCCGTTGGTGATCCCGCGCAGATTGAACGCGAGGGTCTGCACGACGAACAGCAGCGTCAGCGTGACGATGGCGAACGCCAGGTGCCGGATCCGCATCGCCACCAGCGCGATCGGCACGCTCGCCAGCCCCACCGCCACCCCGATCGCCGGCAGCACGAAGAACGGCAGGAACCCGTTCGATCCGATCCCGACGTGCTGGAACAGGATCGCCTCGGCGTAGGCGCCGATCCCGAAGAACGCGACGTGCCCGAGGGAGACGTACCCCGAGTACCCGCCGAGCAGGTTCCACGACTGTGCCAGCCCGGCGAACATCAACGTGAAGAACGCCATGTTCAGCACCCAGTGCTGCGCGAACACGAACGGGAACGCCATGAGCCCGCCGAACACCACCGCGCCCCGCGCCAGACCCGCCCGGGTGACCCGCCCGGACCGGATCACGCCACCCGCTCCCGGACGCCGAACAGCCCCTGGGGCCGGAACAGCAGCACCCCGATCAGCACCACGAAGAACACGAACGACGACCAGGTCGGCGAGATGGTCACGGCGACCACCGACTCGGTGACCCCCAGCAGGATCGCGGCGACGATCGCCCCGCCGACGCTCCCCAGGCCGCCGAGCATCACGATCGACAGCAGGCGCGAGATCAGGTCGTAGTGGCTCCCCGGGTTGAACGGCGTGATCAT
>DATLUW010000780.1:0-10860 GCA_035577825.1 Actinomycetota bacterium
AGGTGTTCTGCTACTTCAAGCACGAGGAGAAGGGCATCGGCCCCCGCTACGCGGAACGCATGGCCGAGCTCCTCGGGCTGCCGGGCGCTGTCGCGGGATCCGCCGGAGAGCCGCCCGGGCCGGGACCCGCGGTCACGCCCGAGGAAGCCCGACCAGCGTGAGGATCGTGTAGCCGAACAGCGCGAACGCCAGCACCGTCGACGCCAGCCGGAGCCGGCGCGTCCGGAACCGCTGCGACGCGCCCAGCAGGAACAGCACCGACGCGAACAGCACCGTGTCCCGCACGTACTTGTTCGCCGTCTCGCGAGCGTCCGTCCCCTGGGCGAACAGCGCGGAGGCCTCGTCGTTGAGCCGCTCGGCGTGTTCGAGGTTCGGCTGCTGGAAGCCGGGCATGTACCCGGGGCCGGCGGGAGCGGAGGGATCGGTGAGTGGATCGGTCTTCAGCCATGCGTCGAACGCGGCCCGGTACTCCGGCGTGAATCTCCGCACCAGCTGGGCCTGCAGCGCGGTGTCCCCCGCCGATTCCGCCTGCAGCCACGCCGTGAACAGCGACCCGTCGAAGGCGAGCTGCTGCGCCCCGAGGGTGGATGCCGCGTCCGCGGCGAACCGCGTGGTCGAGGCCTGCCCGTAGAGCGTCGACTGGCGCCCGCCCCACTTGGTTCCCTGGAAGCCGCTCCACGCGGTCAGGACCGTCACGAGCGCGAGCAGGACGATCTCGACGACCTCGAGCCGGGCTCCCCAACGAGTGGCCGGCTTCGCGCCGTCATTCGCCGGGGCCGCGTCGTCACTCGCGAGGTCGGTCCGTTCCGATTCCCTCATCACACCCCCGGTTCGGCGGATGCTACCCGCGTTGACCCAGCGCGGCTGGCACATCCACATCCGAACACCTCACAGCAATCTCACAGCGATCCTCCGCACAGTGACCGCATGGCTGGAGACGGGCGATTCTCGGTCCTGGCCGGCGCACCTCCACTTCAACGTGACCGCGGACGGATGCCGACCCCTCACGACGATGCCGTCCTTCGAGGGCGGCGACCACCTTCACTCGGACACGATCGACGTGGTGAAGGATTCGCTGGTGACCTCGCTCGAAACCGTGGACGAGCCGGCCCAACTGGAGACGCGCGGCGTCGACAGCGCGTTTTCTGCGTGCCGGTTCGACATCCGCCTGGCACCTGGGTAACCGCGACATCGCGGTACGGGTCGCCGGCTATCCGAGACGTCCGGTCGCCGTCCGATCCGCGAGCTCGACGGCGCGGGCGAGGGCGACGCGCGACTCGACGTCCATCTTGTTGAAGATGTTGCGCAGGTGTGTCTCGACCGTCTTCCGGCTGAGGAACAACTCCGCGGCGATCTGTGTGTTGGTCTTGCGGTCGACGACGAGACGTGCGACCTGCAGTTCCCGTTCGGTGAGGGATTCGATTCCCGGGCCATGGCTCGTGCCGCCCCGAGTCCGCCGGTGAGGACGATGGCCGAGCGTGCCGAGCTCTCGTTCGGCGCCATTGCGGTAGCGCAGTGCGCCGCAAGCATCGAGCGTCGCGGCGGCGCGCCGAAGCTCCGCCACCGCGCGGCCGGTCTGGCCGAGCCGGGCCAACGCCCGGCCCGCCAGCGTGCGTGACAGTCCGGCCTCGATCGGAGCACCGACGTCGTGGGCGGCCGCAGCCGATGCAAGCGCCCGCTCGGCGGCAAGGGGAGTGTCCCCCGAGCACAGGGCGACGGCGGCGACGGCGCGATCGGCCCAGGCGCCGGCAAGGGGCAGCCCGACGGACGCTGCAGTTCGTTCGGCGAGGTACGCCTGACGGGCCGCCTCGCGAGGCCGGTCCAGGGCCAGCCAGCACCGTGTCAGGAGTTCGAGCCAATACGCCCGCCAGCTGCCCGGGATGAGGGTCAACTCGTCACCCCCGGCGCGGCCCACGAGCAGCTCGATCGCTCGCTCCGGGTGTCCGGTCTCGAACAGCACACCGGCGAGTCTCGCCGCGGCCCAAGCGGTCACGAAGCCTTCGTCGAGGTCGCGCGTGAGCTCGAAGCTCTCCCCTGCCGTTGCGATCGCGGTGTCCAGATCGCCGACGGCGAGCGCGACGACGGACCGGTTGAACAGGTTGCCCGCGAGCGCCGGCGGCGATCCCAGCAGGCGTCCGGCCTCGATGGCGCCGTCGAGGAGCTCCGTCGCCTCGGCCAGCTTGCCGCGGACATACCAGATACGTGGCAGAACGGGATAGAGGCGGTGCAACGGATCGCCCTGCCCGGTCGCGCGGATGAGCTCGAGCGCGCGGCTCGCGTGCGCGTCGGCCTCGGAATAGAGGTCGAGGTAGACCTCGGCGATCGCGAGCCAACCCGCCGCATCCGGCCGCAACGAGAGCTCGTCGTCCGAGAGCTCGTCGACCAGCGCGGCGGCCTCCGCGTGCCGGAATCGGGCTGTCGCGGTGGGGCCGGTCATTGCGTCGGCAAATGCAAGCGTGACGGTCGCCGCCGCGATGAGGGGTGCACCGCCGACTTCCGTTGCCGCTTGGACCGCAGGTCCGGCCCAGTCGTGCATCGCCTCGTATCTCGAACGGTAGAACTCGTTCAACGAAAGCTCGATCAGCAGCTCGGCGCGCTCGATCGACGCCGACTCGGGGAGGACTCGAAGCGCTCTCACCAGTCGCGAGTGCGCCTGCTCGTACCTTCCGAGGAAGCGCTCGACGCTGGCACACGCGGTCACCACCGTCGTCCGGAGCTCGTCCGGCTGTTCCGGGACGAGCGCGACCGCCTCCAACACCGCCTCATGGCTGTTCGTGAAGCGGCCGACAGCCGCGAGTGCGGACGCTCGAGCGATGAGGAGCTGCGCGCGGTCCCCCACGGAGACCGTCTCCGGGAGCAGGCGAAGCGCTCCCTCGAACCATCTCGCCGCGCTCTCCGGGGCGAGACGCGTCGCCGCCTCGCCAGCCGCCCGAAGCACGGCCACCGCCTCGAGATCGCCCTGTCGGGCGGAACGCTCGACGTGATGGGCGCGGGCCGCCGGCATGGCGCCGCGTTCCGCCAGGGCCGTTGCGCAGCGCTGATGCGCCTGCAGTCGCCAACCGCCCGGCGTCGTCACGTACACCGCCCGTCGCACAAGCGGGTGCCGGAACCGAAACCGCCTGGGAACGTCGGTCTGGCGAACGAGGTCGACCTGCATGAGCTCGTCGACGGCATCCATCGCCTCGGCTTCGCTGGTGGCAGCCGCGGCGGCTGCCATCTCCGGCTCGAAGGGATCACCGGCGACCGCGGCCCCCTCGAGCACCCGGCGCGTCGGCTCGGACAACAGCGCAAGCTCCTCGCTCAGCGTGGCGGCGACGGCGGGTGGGACGTCGAGATCCGCCAGCGAGCTCTCCGACACGGATGAGCCGGCATCAGGCAGGCGGAGCGACCGCGCGAGCTGCTCGAGGTAGAAGGGGTTCCCGCCGCTCTCCTCGTAGAGCATCCACGCTTGGACCGCGTCGACCGTCGGCCCCAGGAGCTCCCGGGCCTCGAGCGGAGTGAGCGGACCGAGTTCCATGCGGAGCAGCGCCTCGGCCCGATGCGCCCGTTCGAGCGCGATCGAGAGTCGCTCGGACAGCTGGCGGGGGCGCACGGCCAGGGCAATCAACACGGGTTCGGCCGGCGGCCGGCGAAGCAGCGAACCGAGCAGCTCGACGGAAGCGGAATCGGCCCAGTGCAGATCGTCGAGGACGAGCAGCAACGGCTTCGAGGCTGCGAGCTGCTCGAGCAGCGCTCGCACAGCTCGGTGGCTTCGGTACCGCTCGTCTTGAGGCGCTGCCGTTCGACCGACCCCGAGTGCGACGAGCGAGGGGAACACATGGGCCAGCTCGGTTCTCACCTCCTCGCCGAGGCCGCCGAACCGAACCTGCTCCAGCCCTTCCAGGTACTCATCCAGCGCATCGACGAAGACCGCGAAGGGCAGGTCCCGCTCGAGTTCGGACGCCGATCCGGAGAGCGCGAGATGGCCGCGAGCCTCGGCGCGCGAAGCGAGCTCGCTCAGGAGCCGCGTTTTCCCGATCCCGGGCTCGCCGGCGATCACGATCGCGCCGGCGCCCCCTCGTTCCAGCTCGCCCAGCCTCAGCTCGAGCGTCTCGAGGTCGTCTTGCCTCCCCACGAACAGCCCACCCGGCAGCGTCACACCGTCCCCCGGACGTCGTCTTCCCCGAGCCTCACCACCGGGAGCCGCGGAGACAGGACCAAAGGTCCCGGGAAGTGAGGGCCGAAGGTCCTTCGGACGGCCCGAAGAAGATCGGGGTGGAGCTCAGGGTGATGCCCCGATGTCGTCCGGGCCGGGGGGCGGCAGGCTCGCCGCATGTCACCGTTCGTGCTCCACCACCGCCACACACCCGAGGAATGCGGCGTGGTGTTCGCCTCGTTCCGGGGACACGACAGCCCGCTCCGCCACCGGGCGACCATCGCATCGTGTCGCTCCGGGGGACACGAGATCTGGTGGACGGTCGACGCCGACGACGAAGCGGACGCCCTGCGCTTGCTGCCGTTCTACGTGGCCGAGCGCACCTCGGTCACCACCGTCAGCGAGGTGCAGATCCCATGAGCCGGACGGTCGTGTTCGTCCACGGTGGCCGGGTGACCCTTGCCTGCTGGGGTCCGTTCGTCGGGCTCTTCGAGGCGAAGGGATTCCGGTGCCTGGCCTCAGCATGGCCGGGAAAGGACCGGCTGCCGATCGAGGCCATCCGTACCGATCCCTCGCCGCTCTCCGGGCTCGGCATCGGCGAGCTCGTCGATCACGACGGCCCGATCGCCCGCGCGCTGGACCAGCCCCCGATCTTCGTCGGCCACCCGTTCGGCGGGCTCGTCGAGCAGGTGCGTGTGCCGGGCCCACATCGTTCCGGACTCGGGCCGGCCCTTCTTCCAGGCTGCGTTCGCGGTGTTCGATCGGAGGAGCCCGGCGCGGGTGGACTTCGCGAACCGGGGCCGGGCTCCCTTGCTGTTCGTCGCCGGGGAGGCGGACCGGGCGATGACCCCGCTCATCGCCATGGACGGGTGGGAGGAGGGGCTCAGCCCTGCGTCGACTGGATCCGATCGCTCGCGCCGCTCAGCCGCAGCCCCGTGGCGGTGAGCGAGCGAGGAAGGAGGTGGCGAGCGGGGTGCACAGCGCATCGGTGATCGACGGAGTTCGAGGAGGAACGACATGAGTCAGTTCGAGGTTCGCGCCCGTCTGCGGGTCCGCGAAGGGCAGTTGGAGGGGTTCAAGCGCCAGGCGGCCGAGATGATGCGCATCACGAGGGAGAAGGACACGGGCACGCTCGCCTACGACTGGTTCCTCAGCGACGACGGTGCCTGCGAGGTCCGCGAGGCGTACGTGCACCCCGATGCGCTGATCGAGCACGCCCTGAACGTCCGCGAGGCGAGGGACGCGATGTTCGCCCAGTTCGCGGAAGGGCACCAGATGGCCTTCTACGGCGAGCCCTCGCCGCGGCTCGTGGAGTTCATCGACAAGATCGGGGTGGACGTCACGTGGTTCACCCAGCTCCAGTCGTTCGAGCCCGCGACCGTCCACTGACCGACATCGACCAGACATTCGTTTCCGGAAGGAGGAGATACCGATGACCCAGGGCTCAGCCCCGACGACGGGCGCGATCGACGCAGCGCGGCCTGCGATGCCCGCCGGGCCGGCGCCGGCGCCGCCGCGCCCGGTGACCGCTCCGCGCCCCACGGCATGGACCGCGGGGCGCATCACGGCCCTCGTGATCGGAGGGCTGCTGGCCCTGACCTCGCTGGGACTGCTGGGCGCCGGGTCGACGGCGCTGTGGTGGAGCGGCACTCAGCGCGACGCGGCCGGCTACGTCTCGACCGGGGTCCACCAGTTCTCGAGCGCGGGATCGGCGCTCGCCACCGAGCGGATCGACCTCGGCTCGCCGGGCATCGGCTGGCTGTACTCGTCGGTGCTGCTCGGCCGCGTTCGGATCCAGGTCACCCCGGCGAGCTCCGATTCGGCGGTGTTCGTAGGGATCGCCCCTTCCGGCGACGTGGACCGCTATCTCGCCGGGGTGCGGCACACCGTCATCTCGGACTACTGGAGCGGCCGGCAGCAGTCCGTGGGCGGCGGCACCGTCGCATCCCCGCCCGGTGCGCAGGACTTCTGGGTCGCCTCCGACAGCGGCCCGGGCGTGCGCACCCTCCTGTGGAACCCCGCCAACGGGGCCTGGACCGTGGTGGTCATGAACGCGAACGGGCGACCGGGAGTCGGCGTGGGCGCCGAACTTGGAGCGCGCCTGCCGGCGCTGACGTGGATCGGGGTCGTCTCGCTGGTGCTGGGAGTGCTGCTCGCGATCGGCGGGGCGCTCCTGATCACCGGGGCGATCCGCCGCGCCCGCCGGGCCGGGAGGGTCTGAGCCCGCCAGGTCGCTGTCCGCGAACGGAGAAGGGAGGAGTCATGCAGGACATCAAAGAGGCAGCGGCGGCGTTCCTGGCCAACAGGCGGGTCGCCGTGACAGGAGTCTCCCGGACGCCCAAGACCCACGGGAGCAACGTCGTGTACCAGCGGCTGCGCGAGCGGGGCTACCAGGTCTTCGCGGTCAACCCGAACACCACGGTGGTCGAGGGGGATCCGGCCTACCCGGACCTGCGCTCGATCCCCGGCGGGGTCGAGGCGGTCGTGATCGGAACGCGTCCCACGATCGCCGAGACCACGATGCGCGAGTGCGACGAACTCGGCATCAAGCACGTGTGGATGCACCACGGCGCGGGCGCGACCAGCGTCTCGGACGCCGCCACCGAGTACGGCCGGCAGCACGGCATCACGGTCATCGACGGGGGGTGCCCCTGCATGTTCGCGCCCACCGCCGACTTCGGCCACCGCGTCCTGCGCGTCGTCCTGGCGGGGAGGGTCCCGAAGCAGGTGTGAACCCTGGCTGTGGCATGCGCCCGAGCAGACCAACGACACGAGGAAGGAGCGAACGATGGGTGCGAATAGGGAGATCCTCGACCGCTATGTCGAGCTGTACAACCGGGGCGACCTCCCCTCCTGCATGGAGCTCTACGCCGAGGACGCCGTGCAGCTGATGCACGACGGCCTCTTCGAGGGCAGGAGCGCGATCCAGAACCGCCTCGCCCGCGACCTGCGCGCGTGCCCCGACGCCAAGTACACGGTGACGAGCTTCATCGACCAGGGCGACACGTTCGCGGACGAATGGACGTTCACCGGAACGAACACCGGCCCCATCACCCTGCCGGACGGCACCGAGGTCGCCGCCTCCGGCCGGCGGATGGAGATCAAGGGCATGGAGTTCGTCGAGCTGCGCGACGGGAAGATCGTCGTGGACAAGCTGTACTACGACGCCCTGGCCGTCATGGCCCAGTACGGCCTCATCCCACAGCCGGCGAACGCCTGACCGCGGCTTCGAGCCGACCGACAATCGGGCTGGTGCGGGAAGGGGGCGTGAGGTGATGACGAATCTCATGGAACGGCTGTCCGCGTCGGACCGGTTCATGCTCTGGGAGGACTACGGGTGGTCCGGCGACATCGGCGCCCTCGCCCTCCTGGACGGTACGCACCTCCTGGACCCCGACGGCAACGTCCGGGTCCAGGAGGTCCGTCGGCAGCTCGAGCCGCGACTGCATCCGGTCCCCCGCTTCCGCCAGCTGCTGTACCGGCCCCGCCTGGGGCTCGGGTGGCCGCTGTGGGTCGACGCGCCCGCGTTCGACATCTCCGACCACGTCCGGGTCCATGCCGTCGCCCCTCCCGGCGACGAGGAGGAGCTGTTGTGGACCTGCGAGGAGCTCGCGCGCCACCGGCTGGATCAGCGCCGTCCGCTCTGGGAGCTGTGGCTGCTGCCCGGCCTGCCGGACCGGCGGGTGGGCGCGTACCTGCGCCTGCATCACGCGATCGCGGACGGCGCCGCGGGGGTGGCCGCGTTCGGGGCGCTGTTCGACCTGGCCCCCGACGTGCCGCCCCCCGTCGCGACACCGTGGCGGCCTCGACCGGTCCCGACCACCGGCCGGCTGTGGCGCGACAACGTGCGCCGACGCCGGCGGGAGCTGGCCCGTGCGTGGTCCGGGCTGGTCCATCCCGAGAGGACGGTCCGCGCTGCGCGGGAGACCTGGCCCGCGTGGCGGGAGGTGCTCGCTGAACGGCCGGCCCCGCAGACCAGCCTCAACCGCCCGGTCGGGGTCGATCGGCGGCTTGCCGTCGTTCGCGGCCGCCTCGACACGGCCAAGCGGATCGCCCACGCACACCGGGCGACCGTCAACGACGTCGTGCTCGCCGCGGTGGCCGGGGGGCTACGCCGGCTGCTGGCCGGCCGAGGCGAGACCGTCGAGGGCCTGGTCCAGCGAGCCATGGTCACGATCTCGCTCCACGACGAGCAACCGGGACAGGCGAAAGGCAACAAGCCGGGGTGGATGATGGTTCCGCTGCCGATCGGCGAACCCGACCCGGAACGCCGGCTCGCGCTGATCGCCGCTCGGACGGCCGCCCTGAAGCACAAGGCCCGTCCGCAGGCGGGGAGCGGGATGTTCCGGTTCGTCGCCGCTCAGCGCATCTGGTACCGGCTGTTCCCGCGGCAGCGATCGGTGAACCTGGTCGTGAGCAACGCCCCGGGTCCGCCGGTGCCGCTCTATCTCGCCGGCGCGAAGGTGCTGGAGCTCTTCCCGATGATGCCGACGATGGGCAACCTGACGCTCGTGGTGGCCGCGGTGTCGTACGACGGGCAGCTCAACGTCACCGCCGTCGGTGATCGGGACCGCTGTCCGGACGTGGAGGCGTTCGCGGAGGGCGTGCGCACCGCGATCGACGACCTGGCGGCCCCGTTCGGAGTCGAGGACCGCGCCGCGCTCGTCACGGCCGCGGCGGGCGCACTGCCCGCGTAGGGAGGGATGGAGGCCCAGATGACAGATCTCCTCAGCCACGACGTGCTCGTGATCTCGCAGAAGGCCAAGCTCATCGAGATGACGAACGAGTA
Organism: Actinomycetota bacterium; assembly: GCA_035577825.1. Taxonomy (GTDB): domain Bacteria; phylum Actinomycetota; class UBA4738; order UBA4738; family JACQTL01; genus DATBHM01. The sequence continues at coordinate 8,925 of DATLUW010000780.1, forward strand.
CCGCGTCTTCGACGACGGGGGGACCGAGATCGGCACCATCCGCGAAGTCGAGCAGTCGAGGACCACGAAGGCGGTGCGGCTGTTCAGCGGAGTCGACCAGTTCCTCACCCACAAGCTCGGCGTGTTCGATCACGAAGGGCGCCGGGTCCTGATGCTGGAGCGTCCCTCGAAGCTGCTGAAGTCCAGGATCAAGGTGTCCGACGCCGGGGGCGCCGAGCGGGGCGCGATCCTGCAGGACAACGTCGTCGGCCCGAAGCACTTCACGCTCGTCGACGCGGGCGGTGCACGGATCGGCTCGATCGACGGCGAGAACTGGATGTCGTGGGACTTCGCCATCCACGACGCGACGGGCGCCGAGGTCGGTCGGATCACGAAGCAGTGGGCGGGCATCCTCAAGGAGGGCTACACGACGGCGGACACGTACGTCCTGCAGATCGAATCGAACGTCACAGCCGACCTCCGGCTGTTGATGTTCGCTTCGGCGGTCGGCCTGGACGTGGCGCTGAAGCAGGACGACACCGGGGGCTGGGGGTTCGGGGGCGTGGGGTAGCGCGTGTGCGCCCCGCCGTCGCTACGTCGTGAGCCGCGCGGTGAGGGCGGCGACGATCTCGCGTTCGTGTTCGGCGTCCTCGATCTTGCGGCCGACCACGTCGCGGACGTAGAAGGCGTCGATCACGCGGTCGCCGTAGGTGGCGACCTTCGCGATGTGGACGTCGAGCTGGAGGTCGGTGAGCGTTCGCGTCACGTCGAACAGCAGGCCGATGCGATCGGGGGCGGCGACCTCGATGATCGTGAAGAAGTCGCTCCCCCGGTTGTCCACCGTGACCTTGGTGCGGATGCCCTTCCGCGGCGCCGGGTAGTAGGCGCGCTTCTCGGCCACGCGGTACTCGAGCGACAGCCGGCCCTCGACCGCCTTGCGGAGCGTCGAACGGAACTTGCGCCAGCGGTCGTCGTCGACGTCGCCGTGGAACGCGCCCTCGACCTCGAACAGGTCGACCGCCACGCCGTCCTCCGTCGTGAACACCTGCGCGGAGAGGATCGACAGGCCGGAGAGCGCGAGCGCGCCCGCGATGCGCGCGAGCAGGCCCGGCCGGTCCCGCGCGACCACCGCCAGCGCGTAGGTCCCTGGACGGGCGCCGGGTTCGTGGAGTGCCCGGACCTCCACGGCGCCGAGCGGGGCGTTCACCATGGGGAAGTGCCGGGCGGCACGCTCGGGAGCAACCGCCAGGAGGTAGTTCCGCGGCATCCGAACGAGGAACCGTTCGATCTCGCCGAGCGACTGGCCGCGGAGCAGTCCCCGGATCGCCTCCGCCCGCTCCCCCAGCCGCATCGCGGCCTCGTGCCCCATGTCGCCGCGTTCCAGCGCGTGCTGAACCTTCGACACGAGCTCGCGCACGAGCGTCGCGCGCCACGGCGTCCACGCATGCGGGCCGGTCGCTCCCGCATCGGCCACGGTCAGCAGGTACAGCGCCCCGAGGCGTTCCTCGGTCTCGATCGTCGAGGCGACCGACAGGATCAGGTCCTCGTCCTCGAGGTCGCGCCGGGTCGCGGTGTCCGAGAGCAGCAGGTGGTTCGCAACGAGGAACAGCGCGAGCTCGCGCGTCTCCGTCGGGAGCAGCATGGCGTCCAGCGTCGACGAGGCGATCTCCGCGCCGGCCGCGACGTGGCCGCCGTGGCCGGTCTTGCCGATGTCGTGCAGGAGCGCGCCGAGCAGCAGCCCGTCGACCTGGTCCCCCACCGCGGCCGCCGCGTGCGACGCGACCGGGTCGTCGGCCGGCCCGTCGCCTCGCAGCATCCGCGACACTCCGCCGAGCGCCTCGAGCAGGTGCACGTCCACGGGGAACCGGTGGTACGGGTCGCGCTGCGGCCGGCACCGCACGGCCGACCACGCGGGCAGGAACCGCTCCAGCAGGTCCGCCCGGTCGAGCGCCTCGAG
>DATLUW010000781.1:0-2363 GCA_035577825.1 Actinomycetota bacterium
CCGGCTATCCGTCGGACGCGACCGAGGACGCGGTGCAGGCGAACATCGTCGCCGCCGGCTACGGCAAGTAGCCTGCGCGAAGACGCACCTTCCGTGCGCAGTCGCGTCGAACCAGAGAACCGGTTCAGGAATTTTTCACGATCGTTTTCTGACAACGGCGCGCTTTCCGCGCCAATAGCCTTTGGTGTTTTGCGTCCGATCCTCAGCGGATCAGCGACGTGATCGGCGCAATCGAGAAATGGACCGCCGATCGTTATTCGCGACTCCACGCAGGTGAATGACGAAATTCTCGACGTGCGTGGTGATTGCAGCTGTTTTGACGGTGCCGCCGGCGACGGCGGAAGCGAAGGCCTACAAGGGAGCCGAGGTCTACTCGATCGCGACGGTCCTCTACGGACGCATGGAGATGCGGATGCGGATGATCCGCGGCAGCGGCCTCATCTCGACGTTCTTCACCTACAAGAACGGCTCGGAAGTCGCCGGCACCGCCTGGGAAGAGACGGACGTCGAGGCCCTGGGCAAGAACGACGGAACGTCCTGGCAGTCGAACCTCAAAACCGGGAACCCGCCAGTGACGTCGGAGCAGCTCTACACGACGACCACCTCGCTGGCCGACGCGTATCACACGTACGCGGTCGAATGGACGCCCGACTACGTCGCCTGGTCGTTCGACGGCGCGATGGTCAGGAAGACCGACGGTGGGCAGGCGAGCAGCCTGACCAACGGCGAGACCCTGCGTTTCAACGCGTGGGCGAGCGACGCGACGGGCTGGGCGGGCACGCTGGACGCATCGGCGCTTCCCGCGTACCAGTTCGTCAACTGGATCAAGTACTACCGGTACGACAACGGCCAGTTCGTGCTCGACTGGACGGACGACTTCGACAGCTTCGACAAGACGCGCTGGTCGGCCGGCAACTGGACGTTCGACGGCAACCTGGTCGACTTCGATCCGGCCAACGCGGTCGTTCAGGACGGCACGCTGATCCTCGCGATCACGAAGGAGGGCGAGACCGGATTCACGGGCACGGTCCCGCCGGACGACGGCACCACCGATCCCGGGGACGGCGGCGTGGTCATCTCGAATCCGCATTCGGATTCGGGCTGCGCGATTGGCGGCGCGCGCGCGAACGGCGCCGGCCTGTGCGCGATGCTGCTCGCGAGCGGCTTCGCCGTCTACCGACGGCGGCGGCGAACGGTCATCCTGGCGGCGCTGGTCGTCGGCGTGCTCGCCCCCAGCACGGCGTCGGCGACCCAGGGCGCCGAGCTCTTGAAGAGCCAGGCCTATTTCTATGGCCGGTTCGAGGCCCGCATTCGATTCGCGCCCGGCGAAGGCGTCGTCAGCTCGTTCTTTCTCTGGAAGGACGGCTCCGACACCGCGGCCTCCTGGAACGAGCTGGACTTCGAGAAGATCAATTCGGACTGCCGCCTGCAGACCAACGTCTGGAGCGGCAAGGGTAACCAGAGCGCGACGATCAACACGCCCTCGTTCAACATCTGCAACGACTACCACACGTATGCGTTCGAATGGACGCCGGACTACATCTCCTGGTTGATCGACGGCACACAGAACCGGAGGGTGACGGGCGCGGTCGTCACCGAGTACGCGCAGAACGCGACCCAGGGCATGACGTTCCACTTCAATCTGTGGGCCGGCAACTCGACCTTCGGAGGAAACCTCAGCGCCTCGACGCTGCCCGTGAACGAGTACATCAGCTGGGTCCAGTACTCGTCGTACTCGAACAGCGCCTTCCAGGTGCAGTGGCGCGAGGACTTCAATGCCTCTGGCACGATGCCGCCGACCGGCTGGAGCGAGGGCACCTGGGCGTCGCCGTTCAACCTCTCGACGCACAATCCGGCGAACGTGAACTTCACGAACGGGATTGCCGTGCTGTCCATGACGGCGGACAACGCGACCGGCCTCTCGGGACCGCCGCCCGCGGATCCGGCGGGCGGCACCGGCGGGACGTCCGGGACCGGCGGCACCACGGGTGCTGCGGGACGCGGCGGCGCCGGCGGCAGCGGTGGAACGACAGGTAGCGCAGGCCGCGGCGGGACCGGCGGCAGCAGCGCGCCCGGAGCGGGCGGCACATCGTCGGGCGGTCGCGGCGGCGCGACGGGCACCGGGGGAGCGGCCGGGAACGGCGCAGGTGGCATTCCGGCCGGGACCGGTGGAAACACGGGCGCGGGCGGAATCGCGGGGACCGGCGCCGAGGGCGGCACGACCGGAGCCGCCGGAGACGGCGCGGGTGGCAACGCGGCCGGCGCCGCGGGCACCGGCATCAGCGGAGCGTCGGGAACCGGCGGCACATCCAGCGTTGGCTCCGGCGGAGCAATGGCGTCTGGCGGATCCACCGGATCTGCAG
>DATLUW010000782.1:0-2666 GCA_035577825.1 Actinomycetota bacterium
AGCGCTGGCAGGCGCTCGCGTCCGGCTCCGTTCTGCCCGTCCGGCGGACGGACGCGAACTACACCAACGGCGGAGAAACCGTGACGGTTCCCGCGCTCGGTATTCCCGCAAACGGACTGGCCCGGATCCACGGCTGGCGGGAGAGCGACGGGTCGGCGTCATTGACGGCCCTCGCCCGGCGCCTCGAGCCGTCAGCCCCGGTCCGGGTGGCTGGACCGATCCTTCCGGCCGGCACGAAATGGCTGTCGCTACGAGCTTCGTCGCAGAGCTTCGGGGTCGGCGTGACCGCGGACCTGCGTGATTCACGAGGGGCGATCCGGCAGGTCGCGTTCGGGACAGCCAACGCTAGCGCGGCATTCCTGCGTGCTCCGGTGCCGCCAGGGCGGTGGGAGCTCGAGGCTCTGGAATTCGACGAACCCACCGGTCTCGCCATCACGAACGGCCACCAGAACGGTGAGAACCCGGCGGCCGCAACTCAGTCCTCCACGCGCATGACGCTCGGACCGCTGCTCGCGATGCCTGCCAGCGGGCGATCGCTGCTGAGCGTGCCGCTCGCCGCCTGGCGAGGGGTAGGCGCGGCGACGACTGCGCCGACGGGAAGCGGCGCTGTCGCGAGGGTCACCTTCGCCACCAGCGGTTCACCGGGCGTGCTCCGGCCGGCGCAGCCTACCGACACGCACCCGGTCCCGGTGCTTGCCGATCCGCAGACGGCCGCCTCCGCGGGGCCCGGTGGGCGCATTGCGCTGACGGTCGACGGCCTCCCGGTTATCGCGCGCGTGGTCGGGGTCCTCAACCGTTTTCCGACGCTTTCCCCTGACTCGGCTGGCTTCCTCATCGCCGACCAGACGACGCTCGCGGCGGCCCTGGATGCGCAGCTTCCCGGTCAAGGCCGAACCGACGAGCTCTGGATCAGCACGGGTGATCCCGCGCGGTTGCGCGCCGCGCTCGGGAGCGGGGCGCTCGCCCAGCTCGACCCCTCGTTCCGAGCCGACATCGATCACCAGTTGCGGGACGCACCGGTCGCGCGTGGGGTGCTCGGAACGCTGATCGCGGCGACGGCGCTGTCAGTGCTGCTGGCGGTCGTCGGGTTGCTGACGACGCTGCTCCGCGGAACCCGCGAAGAACGGGTCGAGTCGGACCTCAAGGAGCAAGGGGTCGGTCCGCGCGGGCTGCGGGCCGAGCTGCGAGTCCGGCTCGCGCTCGTGAGCGTGCTGGGGGTGATCGCCGGCCTCGGAATCACCGCGCTGCTGACCCGGCTGGCCGTCGCGAGCGTCCGCGCGGCGGGTACTGTCGCCAACCCCCGCCCGCCGGTGGTGACGGTAGTGCCATGGGCGGCACTCGCAGCCTGGGGGGCCGGCACGTTCGCCGTGCTCGCGCTCGCGGGCTGGATGGCGACCCGAGCGCTGATCGGACGCTGGCGAGCGGGCCGGCTGTCGCGGGAGCCCGCTATCGAAGGTGGCGGAGCGCCCCACGAAAGCGTGGCCAGATGAGCGAAGCGGTCGTCGAACTACGCGATGTGTTCTGCGTTCACCGAACGAACGAGGGTGACGCGGCGGCCCTGGCGGGAACGAATCTCGAACTGGGCCGCGGTGAGGTGCTCTGCGTGCTCGGTCCGAGCGGTGCCGGCAAGAGCACGCTCCTGCGCGTGGTCGCCGGGCTCCAGCCGCCGTCGGCCGGGGTCGTCCGGGTGCTGGGCGCCGACATCGGCCGCATGCCCGCGCGCTCCCGATCGCGGCTCCGTCACGAGCTGATGGGATTCCTCGGGCAGCACACCGAAACGGCACTGAGCCCGGATCTTCGGATGCGTGATGCTGTCGCGCTGCCGCTCGCGCTGCGGGGAACGCCGAGACGGGAACGTGGCACTCGAGCGGACGAACTCTTCGAGGCCGCGGGACTGGCCGACCGGGCCGACGCATTGCCCAGGGAGCTGTCCGGCGGCGAGCGCCAGCGGTTCGCGCTGTGCGCCGCCCTCGCCCACCGGCCGGCGCTGCTGCTCGCCGACGAGCCAACCGGCGAACTCGACGACGCGAGCGCCGACGCCGTCCGTGCGCTGATAACCGATCTCGCCCGCGCCAGCGGCATGAGCGTCATCCTCGTGACCCACGATCCGGCGACCGCAGAGGTCGCGGACCGCACGCTCCGGATCAGGGACGGGCGGATCGTCGGCGACCGGCGCGGCGGGGAGGAGGCACTCGTGGTCGACGACGGCTGGCTGCGGCTTCCCCCCGACCTGCTCACTCAAGCCGGTATCTGGCGCCGCGCCCGCGTGCAGCCGGCCCAGGGCGGGGTGATCGTGACCCGGGCCGTCAGCGATCCCGGCCCGCCCGCAACGCCGGCCACTGAGGACCGGTCGCAGCCGCCGGCACGCTGGACTCCTGTCCGGGTCGAACTTCGCTCCGTGGAACGCAGCTACGGGCGCGGACCGGCCCGGCGCCAGGTGCTCGGCGGGCTCACTCATGATTTCCCGCCAGGCCGGGTGACCGCTATCACGGGTCGCTCGGGGGTAGGGAAGACAACTCTGCTGAAACTGGTGGCCGGGCTCGACCGCCCGAGTTCGGGCCAGGTCATGCTCGACGGGCACCCGCTCGGCCACGATAGCGCCGAGGAGCTTGCGAGCCTGCGGCGACGGCGGATCGGATATCTGTCGCAGCAGCCCGCACCGGTCG
>DATLUW010000783.1:0-2797 GCA_035577825.1 Actinomycetota bacterium
GCAGCTCGTGGACGCTCGAGGGCATGCCGGCGCCGGAGCCCCACGGCACGCCGACGCTGGCTCCCGGCCGGAGGTACTCCCGGAGGAAGAACGGCACCCCCTCGGTCTCGGCGAACATGCGCGCGGCGAGGTCGTCGTCCGGGCCGCCCCGCGAGGCCGCGACCAGCCCACGGACGTCGTCCGGCCGCAGGCGGCGGAGCGACAGCAGCGTCCCCTCGTCGCCGCGAACCGCCGCGGAGGCCAGCTGGGGGAGCGCGTTGCCGGCGCCGACCTCCTCGCTCCGCCAGGTCAGCACCAGCGCGAGCCGTTCGTTGCCGAGCCGACGGGCCAGGTAGGTGAACAGGTCGACCGAGCTGGGGTCTGCCCACTGGGCGTCGTCGACCACCAGCACGCCGCCGGCCAGGGCGCCGATCAGCGTCCGGGCGATCCCCTCGACGAACCGCGTCTGCGCGCCGGGGCCGTCGAGTGGCGGGGGCTCGGGGCCGGGGGCCGGGAGGTCCGGCACGAGGCGTGCCGCCTCGTGCCGGAGGCGGGGCGCGACCTCGTCCCAGCTCCGCGGGGCGGCTGCCGCCGCCCCGCGGAGCGCCCCCGCCACCGGCGCGTAGGCCATCGCGGCCTCGCCCTGGAAGCATCGGACCTCGACGACCGGCGTCCCCTCGGGGAGCCCCGCGAGCGCCTCGTGCACCAGGCGCGTCTTGCCGATCCCGGCCTCGCCCTCGACGGCCAAGAGGTACCCGCCGGCGATCCCACGCTCGAGCGCGATCCGGGCCGCGGCCAGCGCGTCGCCGCGGCCGACGAGCGGCAGGTCCCCGGTCCCGGCGGCCGTCTCCGGTTGACCCGGTTCCCCGGCCGGCTGCGCGACCGGGGCGGCCGGCTCGATCCGCCCCTCGACGATCGCGTGGTACAGCTCGGTGGTCGCCTCCAGCGGGGCGACGCCGAGCTCGCGTTCGAGCACGCGGACGCACTCCCGGTACTGCTCGACCGCGGCCGACCGGTCTCCGCCGGCCGCGTACAGGGTCATCAGGCGACGGTGGACGGGTTCTCGCAGCGGGTCCATCGCGAGCAGCCGGCGGGCCTGTTCGACCGCCTCCGCGGTGGACCCGGCGGCTGCGGCGGCCTCCACCAGCCGCTCCAACGCCTGGGCGATCTCGCGCGCCAGCCCCTCCGTCTCGAACCGCTGCCAGTCGTCGAACTCCGGGCTGTCCCGCAGCGCGAACCCCGCCAGGAACTCCCCCCGCACGGCGGCGGCAGCCCGACGGAGCGGTTCGAGGCACGCCGGGCAGGTCGCGTTCGCGGGATGGCCGTGCCCAGAGCACTGGGCGACGTGGCCGCGAAACACCTCGATGTCCAGGGTCAGGTCCTCGCCGCCGAGGACGACCGAATCGCCGGCCGAAGCGACCCACCGCCCGCCGAGGCCGGTTCGCAGCGCCGACAGCGTGCGCCGGAGCGCCGAGCGGGAGTGCGCGTCGTCCTGGTCCGGCCACAGCAGCACGGCCACCCGTTCGCGGGCCTGCGGGCGCCCGGTCACGGCCAGGTACGCGAGCAGCGCCACGGCCTTCCTCGTGTCGACCGAGAGCGGCACGCCGTCCACCAGGACCTCGGGCGGCCCCAGCAGCGCGATGTCGAGCCCCAGCGGAGTTCCTCCTTCGACGGGCTGCGCAGAGCGGCCGGCGAGGCCGCGACGGCCCTGAGTTGACACCGGAAGCCAACCACGGTGCAACGGTGTTCGCTTCGACTGGCCTCCCCGTAACGGTCCCGGAACGCCTGGGAGGCAGAATCCGCCCGTATCCAACCGGCATCCACGTGGGATACGGTCAGCCGAGCCCGGAGGGGAGTCCTGAACACCGAACGCGACCGCCGAACGCCGAGGGGCGCCGAACCCGCCCCCCGAAACTGGATGCGCCCGCTCGCCATCGGCCTGTGGGCGGTGTCCGTCGCGCTCGTGGCCGCGAGCGTCGTGCTCGCCATCGCCCGGAGCCCCGCGAACGGGTGGCCGAGCGCGATCAACGGCCAGATCGCGTTCATGGCCGTCATCTATCCGAGCGTCGGGCTGATCATCGCCCGCCGACGCCCGGACAACGCGATCGGGTGGCTGTTCCTCGCGATCGGGCCCTGGGCGGGGCTCTCGGCGCTCGCGACCGTGCTCGAGGGGACCGTCCCGCTCTCGAGCTCAGCCTCGCCGGCCGGCGCCGACGTGGCGATGTGGATCAACCAGTGGGCGTGGGTCCCCGCCTGGTTCGCCATCCCCACGTTCCTCGTCCTCCTGTTTCCGGACGGGCACCTTGTGTCCCGGCGGTGGCGGCCCGTGGCGTGGATGGCCGGCGTGTCGATCACCCTGACCTTCGTGGCGGGGTGGCTCAGCCCCGACGGCTCAGGTGGTGCCAACTGGGATCCGTCGTTCGTGAACCCGGTAGTCCGGTTGTCGACCGCGATCGACGTGATCACGCCGATCGGGTTCCTGCTGTTCCTGGTGTCGGTCGGGTTGTCGATCGCGTCGCTCGTGGTCCGGTTCCGGCGGAGCCGCGGACTCGAACGGGAGCAACTGAAGTGGTTCGTGTTCGCGGCCGTGGTCACGGTGCTGTTCGGCGTGGGCGCCTCCGTGGCCGCGACGACCCTGTGGCTGCAGCTGCTCGGCTATGTGGCGATCGCGGTGATTCCGATCGCGTGCCTCGTCTCGATCACGCGGTACCACCTCTACGACATCGACCGCTTGATCAGCCGAACCGTCTCGTACGTCGCGGTGTCCGCCGTGATGGTGGGCCTGTATGCGGCCATCGTGGTCGGCGTGGGGGCGCTG